>NZ_JAMXSM010000018.1:0-34832 GCF_026131665.1 Anaerococcus sp. NML200574
CATTTTTGCTATTTTGCTTCTTTTTGTTTCTGTTCTTTTTCTTGGCATTAAAAATCCTCCTGATTAGTTTTTTCTTACCCTAATCAGGAGGTCTCTATACACAAAATTTTACACAGTCTCAAATAATACATTTTTGAACTCTCAAAATCCAATACGAGTCAAGCGCTAAATATTTTTCTGCTATATTTATCTACCGCTATTTTTCATCACTTTCTAGTTCAACTTCTAAAACCAAACCTGATAAGTCTTTTTTAAGTCCAGATTTTATTTCTTCCTTCCACTGACTTGAAACAGTTAGATCTTTTGAATAGGTTGAATAAGATTCAAATATGCTCAAAGGCTCATCCGCCTTAAGAACTCCTCCATCAGTCCAAGTGTAAGCATTTGTTCTTTTATCTATGAAAATCCTATCTCCAAAGTATGCTCCTGATATTAAAGAGATTTTTTTATCTGATATTGCATAAAGATTTAGCTTATTAGAAGTGATATCGACCCCTAGCTTTTCACCCTCATCTATCTTTGGAAGTTCAATATCAAAAATATCATCTTCATTTCCCTTATCATAATTTATTAGCTTTAGACGAAGCTTTGCATCCTTATCTCCCTTAAATGAATAAACATTGGCTCCAAAATCAACCACATCGCCGCCATCAAAACCATCCCTTAGGTCAAGTTCAAAATCTTCCTTTACGATCTCTACCTGGTCTTTTTTGGTATTCGCAATTTTGCAGGAAGCTAATATTAGCATTAAGAAAATACATAAAATTAGGCTTTTCTTTTTCATAACGCACTCCTTTACTTTGTTAATTTTATAATATCACAAAATATTAAACTTTGCAATCGAATAGGGGCTAAGATCTAGCCCCTTTCACACCACCCGTACGTGCCGTTCGGCATACGGCGGTTCAATATTCTCTTGTGTTATATTATTTATTTCTGATGAAACTATTTAACTTTATTCTTTTTTTATCCGAACCTTGAAGAATAAATACGTCATTCCTTGTATTCCATCAAGTCATAGTTTATCCTTTTCAAATATTACAATGAATATTGTTCCTCCCTTCGCTCCATTTCCATTACAGAAACTTCCTCACTACTATGGATTCTGCTGACTTCTCACTATTCGTTATTACTACTAGCTCGATATTGAGACCTCACGGGATAAGCCCTAATACTTTCATCGTTTACTTGCAGAATTTACGCTTTGGGTTTACGGTTACCCTTTTGGGTCTTTGCTATCTCTTGCTAGCTTTCCCACCTGTTACGCCTCATATTCTGTTCCTGTTCGTCAAGCCACGATTTCGCTACCCGTTCTTCTCTCCTAGATGTCGCCATCTAAAACTTGCAAGTCGCTATTAGATTCGTCGGTAACTACGCTCTGTAGGGAATTTCACCCCAGCATTAGAACATGCCCGTCATACAAGAAAAAAACGGCCGAGGCCGCTTAAATTATGACATTAGATTCTAAAATGCTATTTCTCACTATCTTCAAGACTAATTTCTAAAATCATTCCTGAATATTTTTTATTTACACTTTTTTATTTTCGCATTATTTTATTAAATATTGTCAATATAGATATTTGTATCTGAAACTATAAGTCATACTCATCAATTATCTTTCCAGCCTTCATTAGTATTTTAACATCTGCAAGTTGATCTATAAAAGCCTCCTCATGGCTTGCTAAAAGAATTATTTTATTACTCTTTTTATTTTCCATTATTATTTCCTTCAAGGCTATTATTCCCTGCTCATCTATAGCATTTGTAGGTTCATCGAATATTAGTATCTGAGGTTTTTCCAGTATAACATTTGCAATTGCAAGTCTCTGCTTCATACCTAATGAGAATTTTTCAAAATTTTTGTCTTTTTGATCGTATAAACTTACCTTTTTCAAAACATTATTAATATCTCCTTCATCAGCCACTTTATTTATCGAGGCAATTAATTTTAAATTATCAATAGCAGATAAATCACCTATAAAAGATGGATTTTCTAGCAAAAGACCTACCTTATCTAGCAAATTATTTGAGTTTACGACCTTACCATAAGCTTCTATTATTCCTTCATCTACACCTATCAGGCCACAAATTGCTCTAAAAAGCATGGTTTTACCAGAACCATTATGTCCAACAAATCCATATATTTTTCCATCTAATATAGTTAGATTTATCTTATCAAGAACTATTTGACCATCAATTTTCTTTGTTACATTTTTGATTTTGATCATTTTTCAACTCCATAAAAATCATATCTAGCGAAAAATATATAAGCCACTATTATGAATATTATTGTATATAAAAATAACAATAAAAAATTTTCTTTAAAAGTAAAAATCCCACCAAATTCATTTTGCTTATATACTAGGCTTTGTTGACCTATAAATAAGTGTATGTTTGTAAGGATTGATAAGATTAAATTAACTAAAATACATAAAATAGCTATATATGTATTTGAATATAAAATTATAATTATCCCCATCCACGTTAATAATATATTTTCAATAAGCATAGTAAAACCTATGATTAAGAAATATTTAGTACTATGATCAAATTCATAAAAGATTAATTGGGCAATAAATATAGAAAAAAGAAAAATACCTATAAAGATTATTATATTAATACTACTTGCTATACATTTTGAAAAAAAATATTTTCGCTTAGTTTTTGCTTTAATCATAACTTGCTCTCCGTTTACAAAGTGATCTTTATTAAATATTATTATTAAGATAAAAGGGCTTAGAATATGCATGAAAATCCAAAAAATCGGAATAAAAAAATCTTCAAAATCACTTATGATACCAGCATCTATTAAGACAAAGTTAAAAATATAATTTATAATGCTTTGATTTTTATAACTTAATGATAATACAATTATTATCAAAGATATTATAAAAATGATAAAATTACAATACTTAAATTTATTAAGTTGATATTTAAAATCTCTCATTAGTAGGTTCACTCTAATATCTCCTTTTTGCTAACTTATACAAGTAGTAGATAGGAATTAATAATATTGTGAGTAAATATATTAAGCTTATCAGAGGGTTAGAAAAAGACATCTCGACTAATAAAGATCTTAAACTTACTAATACAATATCTTTGTTTAATACTATGGATACAAAATAAAATATTAAAGATGCCAACAAGTCAATTACTAACACTAACAAAAATCCTATGTACTTATTGTTAAACTTAGTATTTAAATACAATGAAAATGACGCAATTAATCCGCCACCTATAAAGACTATAAATAAGTGTATGAGATGAAATAGTAAGGGTGATTTTACAAACAAATCAGATAAGAATATAAAATTAGCAAGCCCAGCACTAATATAGTTCATTGCAAACATTGGTCTAACAAGCATCCATAATACTATATTTATAACTAATGGCATTATAACAAACAAGCCTCCAGCTAAAAAATTATAGATGTAAGTTTTCACAATATAGGTCTTTATCGGCATTCTTATTGCAATCTGATCTAGTATACCACAGTTCCTATCTTCTACTAAAGAATTACTTAACGGCAAACTCGCCATTATAAATGCTAAAAATGAATATATAAGGCCAGCCATGGTAAACGTTCCTGTCATCAATAAATTCATATTCCAGCATGACTGGAGTGGATTTACGTTCAAGTAGGTTACCTGGTTATTTGAAAAATAAAAATTTAAGAAATTTATAAAAATTATTACAAACAACATAAACATAATATTCTTTTTTCTAAAAATTTTAATTTTAAAAAAGTCACTCATGAAAAGACCCCACATCCAAAACCTTATAATACAGCACTCCCTCATCAAGGTAGCTTTTAAATTCGTTCTCATATAAACTATTGTCAATATATAGAAATTTATTAGTGTTTGAAATTTCTTTACTCAAATAATAATAAAAGATAAAATCTTTAGTAGCATTAGGATTAATTAAGAAGTCTTTGTCTTTATAAATTGGATTATATATGCTTTCTCCATTATTAAAATCCATATTTTGCATATAAGAGTTATCAAATTTGTCATAAAGAACCAACTTATAATATAAATCTGACAAGTCTAATATCTCTTTAGAGTTGTTTTTTATAATAAAATTTACCCCTACTACAGGATAACCATCTATACCTTTCTTGTATAAAAACGAGTCTTCAAGCTTAATAGAAAAATCCCCTAATTCAACCAATTTATCACGAGAATATGTGTCTATTATATCTTTACTAGGATATTTTCTATTTTTATTTATTATAAATAATGCACAGATAAATAATGCTACTATACATAGTATCTTTTGACTTTTTTTAAACATCTCAATTATCCCTTAACTCATCTAAGTTGCTTACCTCTTCCATATTATTTAGAGAATTTATGTATTTATCATATACTTCATCTACATTATTTGAATGATGTTCAAGTTTTGTAACCACTTCATTTCCTTTACTTAGATACTTAGATTCAATTAAATATAAATTATTCTTATCATAAATCTTGTAAGTACCATCACTAAAATTTATAAATATATGGTCATCTTTAGTAAATAAATCAAAACTACCTTTGTGATATAGATTTTGATAAAAATAATTTACATTATCTTCATTTTCTATATTATTTCCAGCAACTGCACCTATCATGCTACAATACTTATTATTCTCTGGGTTGATATAGGTTAGCCTATCCTTTTTCTTTAAGCTTATTATGCCAGAATTATCAATTGTAATATCGATATCATCAGTATGCCCATAAATATATTTAAAAAGTAGCTTACCATCACTAAGTCTATAAGTAGCATATTCGTAAAATCCATAGTCGATATTATTAGCTAATTTATCTAAAATTTCTTTTTCTCCTGATCCTCTATCCGCTAATACTTCTTCCCTAAATTGACTTAGGTCATCATTCTTGACACAAGATGTGAGAGATACTGAAATAAAAAATAACATTACTATATAAGTGATTTTTTTCATATTTTCCTCGAATCTAATTACTATAAAAATATATAAGGAAATAAATAGGAAAGGTTTTTTATATAAATTCTCTAATAAGAGTCTGGCGACCAAAAACCACTAGCATCAGCTGTACCAAAAGTATGATATTTTTGTCCTCTGATCCTTGCAGATGAAGGTGTTTTCCATTTTTCGTAGTCTTCTCTAATATTGCTACGTAGGTAATATATGCCTGGTTTTGTAACATAAGTAATAGGAGTTTACGTTGACTCGCTTGTATCCCCTCTTACTGCTGCTAATTTTAGTGCCTTACTTACATTTATCCTCTTTATTTCACAGTAGATTGGAGTTTTTTCTAATTTTGGGCGACTGGATGTATACTGAGTAAAATCAGCCCTACCTAACTGGAATGAAAAAGACCAATCTTCATGATTTTCATCTGTAGCATAAACATTTCCTAGTGCTGGAATTCCTATTAAAAGTAATGTGAGTGCTAAAACTTTATATTTTGATTTTTTCATATCTTTCCCTCCATCCTTTCCTATTTAATTTCCTTAATTACAAATATTATACTTTTTTTAAAATTTAACGCAAACATTTTCCTGTTTTACATAGTATATTTAGTCAACGTAACTCTTTATCTTTTATCTAGAATTAGCTCAAAGGCTAAAATTTTTAGTTCCTTATCTTCTTCAGTCATTTTTTTAAGGTCTTCTTTTGTTATATTTTTTATATCAATATCCTTATCATCCTTGGACATACCGACAAAGACAATATTTGATTCCTTATCTTTTATATCAGCTTGGTCTAGCCAATAAGTCTTGTTAAAATAGTCCTTGTCCATAGCGGAATCTGACTTATAACTTGTATTATAAGTAACTTTATCTCCTTCTATCCAAAGGTCGATATAGGAATTTTCATTAAAACCAATACCAAGCAAAGAATTTTCTTTAGCATCACTTAATGGTCCATCTACAAAGTTAGAAACTTCCCCGTCTTTTATAGCAAATAAGTTCATTTCTAGTTTTTCTGTATCAAGTCCTTTTAGGGAATATGTGTTATAGGCAAAGTCTAATTTCTTTTCTTCGCCAACATATTCTAGCGCATCCACATCAGTCTTAGTCTGGCTTATTTTTGCACCTTCTTCTAGATTAGCTTCCTTATTGCAGCCTGTAATAGCAAGGGCTAAGGCCCATATCAGTAAAAACTTTTTCATCTCATCCTCCTTTATCTTGTTACTTATATAATACCCAAAATTTTTTTAAAAAAAGGATTTCCTAAATAATTCAAAAAAAGCGGCAGGAGCCGCTTGTAAATTTTTATAAAATCATTAATAAGAAGATGATTAAAAGGACCATTAAAACCTTGGCACCTAAGGGCAAGATTTTAACTTCTTTTTCCCAATCTGTGCTCTTATACATTTTTTTCTCGTCTATATATGAGCTTGTAAAGGACAAAGATTTTATATAATAGGTTAAATTTTCCTTGATTTTGATGATTTTATCTTTCAACTTCAATCCTTTTTGTATTTTCTAGAATAAGTTTATAATATTATCATTTTCGTCAACGTCTATATCAAGAGCATTTGGATGTTTTGGAAGGCCTGGCATGGTTAGGACCTTATTTAAGTAGGCAACTATAAACCTTGATCCTGTCTTAATTTTGATGTCAGAAACTGTGATTTCAAAGCCCTCTGGTCTACCCTTAATTTTGCCATCATCTGTTAGGGATGCTGGAGTTTTGGCCATACAAACCGGGAAATTTCTATAACCAAGTTGGTCGATTTTATCAAGGACCGCCCTTGCTTCATCTGTGAAATTAACCTTAGCTGCCCCGTAGATTTCTTTGGCGATTGTATTGATTTTTTCTTCTGTAGATAGGTCATCTGGATAGAGAAGTTTTACTTCTTCGCTATTTTCTTCAACTAATTTTACAAGTTTATTAGCAAGGTCAATCGCACCTTCACCGCCCTTGGCCCATACTTGGGTTAGGGAAAATTCTACGCCAAAGTCTTTTGCCCATTCTTCCATAAATTTAATTTCAGCTTCCGTATCTGTAACAAATTCATTAAGGGCAACTATTACTGGTAAGTTGTACTTTCTCATGTTTTCTACGTGCTTTTCAAGGTTTTTAACCCCTTCTTTTAGGGCATCAAGATTTTCTTCTGTTAAGTTTGCTTCATCAACTCCACCGTGAAGTTTTAAAGCCTTGATTGTTGCAACTACTACAGCTGCCTTTGGTCTTAGGCCTGATGCCCTACATTTGATGTCTAAAAATTTCTCCGCACCTAAATCTGCACCGAAACCTGCTTCTGTTATTACATAATCAGAGTATTTAAGGGCTGTTTTTGTAGCTATAACTGAGTTACAACCGTGGGCAATATTTGCAAAAGGACCGCCGTGGATGATAGCTGGGTTATTTTCTAAAGTTTGGACAAGGTTTGGATTTATAGCATCCTTAAGTATGGCTGTAATTACACCTTGGATTTTTAAATCTCTTACAAAAATCGGCTCATCATCTTCGTTATAACCAATCATTATATCAGCAATTCTATTTCTTAGATCTTCTAAATCTTCTGCTAGGCATAAAATAGCCATAATCTCACTTGCAACTGTGATATCAAACGAAGAATCTCTTTCGTCCTTGCCATTGGCATTGATTTTAATTCTTCTAAGGGCCCTTTCGTTCATGTCCATGACATAGTTGAATAAAACTTCCTTAAATTTAAGCTCATTTCTCTGGAAGATGTGGTTATTAATTAGGGCCATGATTGCGTTGTGGGCTGATGTGATAGCGTGGAAGTCTCCATTAAAGTGAAGATTTATCTCCTCCATTGGGACAACCTGAGCAAAACCACCACCTGTAGCCCCGCCCTTTCTGCCAAGAACTGGGCCAAATGATGGCTCTCTTAATGCAACTGTTGATTTCTTTCCGATTTTGTTTAGGCCATCAGAAAGCCCAACTGTTACAGTTGACTTACCCTCACCGCTTGATGTAGGGTTGATAGATGTGACTAAAACTAAATTTTCTGATAGCTTATCAAAATCTGGCTTTCTAATTTTTGCCTTGTACTGGCCATATTTGATTAAATTTTCTTCAGAAATATTTATTTTCCCTGCAACATCTTCGATTTTTTCTTTCTTTGCCGCGAGCGATATCTCATAATCTGTCTTCATTTATACCTCCTCTAGGGACATATGACCTATGTCCTTTCTGAAAAATAGGTTGTCACACTCTATTTTTTCTATATCTTCATAGGCTTTCTTGTAAGCCTGGCTCAAATTGTCTGCCTTAGAACATACTATTAGGACCCTTCCACCATTTGTGAGAATTTTTCCATCTTCGGCCTTCGTTCCCATATGAAATACATGAGAATCTACCTTTTCTAGGCCCTTAATTTCAAATCCCTTTGCATAGCTTTCTGGATAGCCCTTTGATGCCATGACTACTCCAATATAGGCAGCATCATCAAATTCCACTTCAAAATCCTTGCCATCAATCACCTTCTCTGCTATATCATAAAGGTTTGATTTCATAGCCAAAAGCAGGATTTCTGTTTCTGGATCGCCAAATCTAACATTATATTCTATAGTCTTAATTCCGTCTTTGGTTTTCATAAGACCTGCAAATAATATACCCTTAAATTCCCTTTTTTCCTTGATCATAGCCTTGGCAGTTGGCCTTAGGATTTTTTCCATGGCCTCGTCTATGTCAGCCTGATTTATGTGTTTAATAGGCATATAGACGCCCATGCCGCCAGTATTTGGCCCCTTATCGCCATCAAAGGCCCTCTTGTGGTCTTGGACAATCTTCATTGGCACGACCTTTTCGCCAGATACAAAGGCTAGGAGGGAAAATTCCTCACCTTCAAGGAATTCTTCAATTACAACTTCATTTCCAGCCTCGGCAAATTTTTGATTGACCATGATTTCTTTAAGGGCATCTTTGGCCATATCATAGTTTTCAGCTATTATTACACCCTTGCCGGCAGCTAGGCCATCAGCTTTAATTACAAGTGGAAAGCTAGAATTTTTGATATAAGCTAGAGCCTTTTCATAAGATGTAAAAATTTCATAGGCTGCAGTTGGGATTCCATATCTTTTCATAAGATCCTTGGCAAAGGACTTGGATCCTTCCAAGATAGCCGCTTTCTTGTTTGGCCCAAAGACTCTGATATTTTCTTTTTCTAAAATATCTACAATCCCATCTACAAGATAGGCTTCTGGGCCTACAAATACTAAGTCGATATTTTCTCTTTTACAAAAGCTTGCTATTTGATCATTTTTTAAATCAACACACTTCCCAAATTCAGCAACACCTGGGTTTTCACCGACCATAAAAATTTCATGGCCTTCCTTATATAATTTGTAAGAAATGGCAGCTTCCCTACCGCCATTTCCCAATACTAGTACTCTTGCCATATTAATGTTTAAAGTGACGCATGCCAGTAAATACCATGGATATGCCGTTTTCATTACAAGCGTCGATTGATTCCTGGTCACGAATTGAACCACCTGGTTGGATGATGGCTTTTATATCGTGTTTAGCAGCCTCATCAACACTGTCCCTGAATGGGAAGAAAGCATCTGAAGCAAGGACACATCCCTTAGCCTTGTCACCTGCTTGTTTGAAGGCAATTTCAGCTGCACCGACCCTGTTCATTTGACCTGCGCCAACACCTACTGTCTGACCGTCTTTGGCAAGTAGGATAGCATTTGATTTTACGTGTTTTACAATCTTATAGGCAAATTCTAAGTCTTTTAGGTCCTCTTGGCTGACCTTTGTTTCTGTAACTGTTTCAAGCTTGTCATAAACAGAATCATCATAGTCTTGAACAAGAATTCCACCCCTTACAGATTTTATTAATTTAGGATTTTTATTAGTTTTCTTTGGAATCTTATAGATTCTTACGTTTTTCTTCTTTTCTAGAATCTCTAGAGCCTCATCTTCATAATCGTAGGCAAGGATTATTTCTAGGAAGATTTCGTGCATTTTTTCTGCAGTTTGCTTGTCGATTGTTCCATTAATTGCTACTATGCCGCCAAAGATTGAAACTGGATCTGCCTCAAAGGCACGCATCCAAGCTTCATATACAGTTTTACCTGTGGCAACTCCACATGGGTTCATGTGTTTTAGACCAACACAGACTGTTTCATCAAATTCTTGTAAAATATCAAGGGCTGCTGAGGCATCTTGGATATTGTTATAAGACATCTTTTTGCCATGTAATTGGACGCAATCCTTTAGGGAATAAGAAACTTCCTCATCTGATACATAAAAGGCAGCCTTTTGGTGTGGGTTTTCCCCATATCTTAGCTCATCTTCTAGAGTGTAAGTTAGGGTTAATTTTTCATTCTCGCCATTAATAGAATTAAAATAAGAAGCTATTAGGCCATCGTATTGGGCTGTTTTGTTAAAAACTTTTCCTGCTAGTCTTTGTCTTGTTTCAAGGCTTGTCTCGCCATTTTCTTCTAATTCTTTAATGATTTTTGGATAATCTTCTTTCTCAGTTACAACTGTCACAAATTTATAATTTTTGGCAGCAGACCTAAGCATAGAAGGACCACCGATATCTATATTTTCGATAATTTCCTCATGGGTCACACCATCTTTGGCTAGGGTTTCTTCAAAAGGATAGAGGTTGACACAAACTAGGTCAATGTATGAGATGTCATTAGCCTTAAGCTCTGATACATGGCCCTCATTATCTCTTTTTGAAAGAAGTCCTCCGTGAACTTTTGGGTGGAGGGTCTTAACCCTGCCTTCTAAAATTTCTGGAAAACCAGTGTAGTCTTCTATAGAAATGCAATCTACTCCTGCCTCTCTTAGGTGGTTTAAAGTTCCACCAGTAGAGATTATTTCAAAACCATTTGCTACAAGGCCCTTAGCAAAATCTGCCACTCCTGTCTTATCACTTACGCTTATTAAAGCTCTTTTCATTTTTCCCCCTTTAGGATTTCTGCTGCTGTCTTTATATAAAGCCTATGCTCTATATCATGCACCTGGCTTTCTATTTCATCTAGACTCTTACTATAGTCAACCTTAAACTTATCTTGGGCTAGGATTTCTCCACCGTCTATTTCTTCATTTACATAATGGATGGTAACTCCAATGTATTCTTCCTTTGCTTCATAGGCTCTCTTAATTGATTCTATTCCCTTGTATTTAGGAAGAAGTGAAGGGTGGATATTTATGACCTTACCCTTATAAGCTTCAAGAAAATCTTTAGAAAGAATCCTCATATAACCAGCTAGAAAGATGTAATCCAGCTCTTTTATTTTTTCTAAAATTTCTTTTTCATAGGCCGCTTTGTTTTCATATTCTTTTGGATTAAAAACGAAGCATTCTATATTTTTATCTTCTGCTCTTTTTATAACTCTAGCACCTGGATTATCACAAACCATAATTTTTATATCAGCAAGACTTTTTATTTCATCTGAACTTGCTAAGGCTTCAAAATTTGTACCAGTGCCTGAAGCAAAGATTCCTATTTTTTTCATAGAAGGACTATCCCTTCCTCATCTGTGACCACACCTAGGATAAAGGCATCATCAATTAGGTCAAGGACCTTGTCTTTATCAGCATCATCTACAATTACTGCAAGGCCTACACCCATGTTAAAAACTTGATACATCTCATCGTGGTCGATTTGACCCTTTTCTTCAATAAATTTGAAAATTTCTGGAATCTCATAGGAATCCCTATAAATTTTCATACCTAGGCCTTTTTTAAGGGCTCTTGGAAGATTTTCTATAAAACCTCCACCTGTGATATGGGAAATGCCAGAAACTTTCACATTTTCTAATAAGCTTCTTACTTCCTTGGCATAGATCCTTGTTGGTCTTAGGAGAGCCTCTCCAAGAGTTTCTCCATTAAATTCATCATCTAGGCTTATATTTTCATCACTTAAAACTTTTCTTATTAAAGAAAAACCATTAGAATGGAAACCTGATGAAGGAATGCCAATTACTGCCTGGCCAGCCTTGGTATTTTGAGCATTGATTAAATCTTCCTTTTCAGCTGCACCCACTGCAAAACCTGCTATATCATATTCACCTTCCTTATAAAAGCCTGGCATTTCTGCAGTTTCTCCACCTACAAGGGCCGCTCCCGCTTGTCTACAACCATCTGCCACACCCTTAACTATTGCTTCGATTTGAGCTGGGTCATTTTTGCCACAGGCAATGTAGTCTAAGAAGAAAAGTGGAATTGCACCTTGGGCAAGGATGTCATTTACACACATAGCTACTGCATCTATACCGATTGTATCGTGTTTATCCATATCAAAGGCAAGTTTTAGCTTAGTTCCTACACCATCTGTACCACTGACAAGGACTGGATTTTTGAAACCGTAAGCACCTAGGTCAAAGGCGCCACCAAAACTACCAATCATATCCATCATGCCCTTGTTTTTGGTTGATTCTACGTGTTTTTTTATTCTTTCAACTGATTCATAGCCGGCATTTAGGCTAACCCCTGCCGCCTTATATTTCTCGCTCATTTGCTCCCCTTTTTAAGTATTCTTTTTGTATGTCTGTAAGTTCAGCTTCAAATTCTTCCTTATAATTTCCAAGACCCTCTACATAAGCACCTGTAAAAATATCAAGGGAGATTCCCTTATTAGGAGTATCAAAGTCAAAACCAACAGCTTCCTTTAATCCTTCTACAGATATAAATTCCAAACTATCTGCCCCTATCAAATCCCTTACTTGCTCTTTTGTAAGGTTGGCTGCGATTAGTTCCTCGGAGGTTTTCATATCAATTCCTGAATAAGAAGGAAAGACAATTTCTGGTGAACCTATCCTTAAGTGAACCTCACTTGCCCCAGCTTTTTTGAGCATGGAAATGATTCTCTTTGAGGTAGTGCCCCTTACTATTGAATCATCTAGAAGGATTACCCTCTTATTTCTAACAACGTCAGAAAGGGCTGATAATTTCATCTTCACAGCTATGTCCCTGAGATTTTGACTAGGTTCGATGAAGGTCCTTCCTATGTACTGGTTCTTAATAAGTCCCATCTCATAAGGTAGGCCGATTTCTTCTGCATAACCTGTCGCAAGGGATAGGGAAGAATTTGGTACACCGACTACTATGTCAGCATCAACAGGAAATTCTCTTGCCAAAACCCTGCCAGTATTTTTCCTAACTATGTGGACGTTTTTGCCAAGTATAGTTGAGTCTGGTCTTGCAAAATAAATAAATTCCATAGATTCGATGGCAATATTTGAAGCCTCACAAAAGCTTCCAATCTCATATCCATTATCATCTATTTTTATAAACTCTCCTGCAGAAATATCCTTTAGAAATTCTGCCCCAATTACATTTAGAGCACAAGACTCAGAGGCGATTGTATAAGAATCATTGAGTCTACCAAGAACTAAGGGCCTGGTTGCATGCCTATCTACCGCACCATAAAGGGCATCTTGGGTTAGAAGCATGACTGAAAATGATCCCCTAAGCTTATTTAAAGCTTCCTTGAATCTTTCTTCAATACTATCTTTTCTAGATCGTCTAATTAAATGCATGATTATTTCAGCATGGCTTGCTGAGTGGAAAACTGCTCCCTCATCTTCTAGCTTAGCCCTTAACATCCTCGCGTTATTTAGGTTACCATTCATGGCTATGCCTAGGTGGCCATCGTTAAATTTATACAAAAGTGGTTCTATATTTTGAACGTTTGTGGAATTACCGCTTGAGTACCAAAGAGCACCCAAGGCGGAAGTACCATCTATTTTTTCTAATTTTCCATTATCCTTAAATACAGCTGCCAAGAGGCCAACATTCCTGTAGCCCCTAAGCCTAGTTCTTTCTGTTGAGACAATTCCTGCTCCCTGTTGTCCCCTGTGTTGGAGGGCATGGAGGGCATAAAAGGCAACGCTAGGGGCCTTTTCTATATTCCAAATTCCAAACATCCTTACTCCTTAATAAATTTTATCTGGTGAAATATTTTACACCGTTTTTAAATATATCTTGTCTTTCTCTTATAGTTTGGGTCTTGTAAAGAGTCTTGTATGATCTTTCAGAATGGCCCATCTTTCCTAAAATCAAGCCATCCTTGCTGACCATCCCCTCTATAGCGTAGGCTGATCCGTTTGGATTGTACTTGCCATTCATGCTAGCATCTCCATCAGGGTCTACGTATTGGAAGGCTGCAAGGTCCTTAAATTCTTCTATCCTGTCGCCTACTAATCTTCCTTCGCCATGGCTTAGGACAAGTTCGTGTAGGTCATCTAAATTAAAATCTTGGGTCCAAGGTGAATTTGTATTGGCGCACCTTGTTATAGCTGTATCTGATATGTGCCTAAAGCCTGTATTTCTAAATAAACTTAAATCTTTTGAATCTAGGTCTCTAATTTCTCCATAAGGTATAAGTCCTGATTTTATAAGGGCTTGGAAGCCATTGCATATACCAAGTATTAGCCTCTTATCAGCCAAGTGGTCATGAATTGCCTTTTTTACCTTATCATTTTTAAGGATATTTACTATAAATTTGGCTGAACCATCTGGCTCATCTCCTGCTGAAAATCCACCAGGGAAGGCTATAATATGGGATTTTTCAATTTCTTTTACAAATTCATCTATAGAATCATTTATATCATTTTCCCTTGTATTTCTAAAAACAACTTGTTTTACTCTTGCACCAGCTTCTTCGAAGGCCTTTTGGGTATCATATTCTGAGTTTGTACCTGGAAATACAGGAATTACTACCCTAACATCATCGATCTTTTCCTTGTAGTATCTCTTCTCACTTCCCTGTGTCGAAATATTTTCTGTCTTTTCGCCATCCTTATTGTAATAGGTTGGATAAATCTCTTCAAGAGTTGACATATAGGCTTTTTCTGCTTCATCAAATCCTATTTCAATGCCATTTATAGAAATTTCTTCGCTTACCACTCCTATTTCTTTAAAATCAAGATCTGAATTTGCTTCGACAACTATTGAACATGGATTAAAGTCAAGAGCTGCATCATAGTCTATTGTAAAGCCTAATTTATTTCCAAGACCCATCTTAATTAAAGATGAAGAAACAGAACCAAAATCTTGGACATAGGCTGATACTACTTTTTTATCCTTGATATAAGCATTTAATTTTTCAAAATCTACCATGACTTTTTCTAGATTTGGATAAGCCTTGGCATCTTTTTCTATTTCTATGATGTATAGTTTATTGCCAATTTTTTTAAGGTCAGGAGTAATTACATCAGAAATTTTAATCGGTGTACAAGCAAAGGATATTAATGTTTCAACTACATTTATATCATTAAAGGATCCTGACATGGAGTCCTTGCCGCCTATAGAAGGTCTTCCAATTTCTTTTTGGGCAATGATTGATCCGAGCATGGCCTGGCTTACCTTTCCCCATTTTTTAGGGTCATCTAGGAGCTTTTCAAAATATTCTTGGAAGGAGAAATAAAGAGATTCCCTATTTCCACCAACTGCATAGACTTTTGCTACAGATTCTAAAACAGCATATATACTTGATAAGAATGGTGAATATTTTGATATCTTTGGTATAAAGCCGTAGGCCAGGATAGTTGCTGTATCTGGTGTTGAATAAAGGGTAGGAATAGCTGCAACTGAAGCTTGGACAGGTGTTATCCTTTCCTTGCCAGCAAATGGCATCATTACAGATTGAGCACCAACAGAAGCATCAAACATAGAAGCCATGCCTTTTTGGTTGGTGACATTTAAATCTTTTAGCTCATCAAGGATTGCTTCTTTAGTCACTTCTCTTTTAACAAAAGGATTTTCCCTTACATTGTCAACCAGTTCTGCCTTGGCATGTTTTCTGACTCCTGCTGTTGCCAAAAATTCTGCGCTAAAATCTACAATTTTTGCGTCTCCGTAATACATTTCTAGGCGGTTTTTGTCAGTTATATTTGCCACATGAACGTATTCAATGTTTTCTTTTTGACATTCTTTTATAAAGGCTTCATAGTCTTTTTTATCAAGACCCACTGCCATTCTCTCTTGAGATTCGGATATGGCAATTTCTGTTGGATTTAGGCCCTGGTATTTGGTTTTGACCCTATCAAGGAAGATTTCTATACCTTCTGAAAGCTCGCCTATGGCTACAGATACACCACCTGCACCAAAGTCGTTTGATTTTTTGATTAATCTTGTGACTTCTGGCTTTCTAAAGAGTCTTTGAATCTTGCGTTCTTCTACTGGATTGCCCTTTTGAACTTGGCTAGAAGCAGTTGTTAAAGATGAATCATCGTGGATTACAGATGAGCCTGATGCTCCTTGGATACCATCACGACCAGTTCTTCCGCCAATCATTACGACAATATCACCAGGAACTAATTCTTCCCTCTTGTAGTCCCCATCTTTTACAGCTCCTACAACAGCTCCTACTTCCATGGTTTTAGCTACATAGGATGGGTCGTAGATTTCTCTTACAAAGGTTGTTGCAAGACCTATTTGGTTGCCGTAAGAGGAATTTCCTAGGGCCTTACCCTTAGAAATTTCTACTTGAGCAAGCTTATTTGCAAGGGTATCTTCTCTTTTTTCTAGGATATTTCCCGCACCTGACACTTTCATAGCCTGGTAAACATAGGACCTACCGGAAAGCGGATCTCTTATAGCCCCACCTATACAGGTAGATGCCCCACCAAATGGCTCGATTTCTGATGGGTGGTTGTGGGTTTCATTTTTAAATTGGATGAGCCATTTTTCTTTCTTGCCCTTATTTTCAATATCTGTAAAGAAGGAACAAGCGTTAATTTCCTCACTCACTTCTATATTTTTATCACCAAGGACCTTTGTATGATATTTGCCAATAATTGATGCCATATCCATAAGTCTAACAGGCTTTGTAATTCCAAGTTCCTCTCTTAAGGATAAGTAATAATCAAAGGCTGCTTGCATTTCATCTTGAAATAGTTTTGAATTAATTTTAACTTCATCAAGACTTGTCTCAAAGGTTGTGTGCCTGCAGTGATCTGACCAAAATACGTCTAGGACATAGATTTCAGTTTCACTTGGGTCCCTGCCTTCTTTTTTGTAATGGTCTTGAATGAATTCTAAATCTTCTAGATCAAGGGCAAGGGATAGGTCTTTGATAAGTCCTTCTAGTTCATTCTTGCCATAGTCCCTAAAACCAGTCAAATCTCTTAATGGCTTCATTTGTGAATCTATTGAAAAATCCATCTTAGAAAGGTCTTTTTCAGAAGACTCGATTGGATTTATTAGATATTTTTTTATTTCTCCTAATTTTTCCTCAGAAACTTCCCCATCTATTACGACAAGCTTGCCTGCCCTAACTAAGACATCTGCCTTATCATCAATTAATTTTAAAGCCTGCATAGCAGAGTCTGATCTTTGGTCGTATTGGGCTGGGAGAGTTTCGTAGGCTATGTAAGTTTTGCCATTAAGGTTAATGTCTTCAAAAACCTGATCTATCATTACTTCTGAAAACACTCTTTCCTTTGCCTTTTCATACAAGTCTTCTGTTATATTGTAAAGGTCATAGATTACGTAAGTTTTAAGATTTTTTATAGCAAGTTTAAAATCTCTATTCAAAAGATTTTTAAGATCTTCACTTTCCCTGTCATAGGCTGGTTTTTTTTGTACAAATATTCTCTTATTCAAAGTCATCCTCCAAATATACATTTCCTAAAAAGTTCATGTGACCGATTTTCCTATTGTGGCGAGCTTCCTTTTCGTATAAGTGAAGATAGCCTTGTTTTTTTGTGATTAAATTTATAAAATATTCTTCATTTTGGCCTAAGATGTTATAAAGAGTCGCCTCTCTATTTTCGATTTTTCCCACTTTTAGGCCGCAAATACCTTCGATATGGGCCCTAAACTGGGATTTTGTAGCAGATTCCTGGGTAATGTGACCTGAATTATGGACCCTAGGGGCTATTTCATTAAAAATTACTTCCCCATTTGAAATAAAATACTCCACAGTAAGGACTCCATAATAGTCATTGTCCTCTAGGATTCTTTTTGTATAGTCAATTGCCTTAGCCTCTTGGTCTTTGCTAATCCTTGCAGGAATATTTGACCTATAGAGGATATTGTTTCTATGTTCATTTTCGACCACAGCTACAATCTGAATTCCTTCGATATCTTTGACAGCCACTACAGAAATTTCCTTATCAAGGTCAATTAGCTCTTCAAGGATAGTATCTTTTTCTACTTCTTCATTTGAAGAAATAATTTTTTGTCCCTTGCCATCATAGCCAAACCTAGTGGTTTTCATCACATATTTGCCATCAATATTGTAATCATCCTTATTGGCATCAAAATATTTTACAGTAGGAATTCCCAAGGACTTGGCATATTCCTTTTCTGTAAGCCTATGCTGGCTTATTTCTAAGAGTCTTGATGATTGGACGAAATTATATTTATTTTCAAGCTTCTTATAAGAAGCTATGTCGATATTTTCAAACTCAAAAGTCACAACATCGCTCATCTGGCATAGTTTTTCAATATTTTCGTATACATTAAAAGCACTATGGATAAAATAATCTGCAAATTTTCTTGCGCAGGCGTCTTCACCTGGATCTAGAATTGCAACCTTGTAGCCCATTTCTTTTGCGCTCATAGCTAGCATTCTTCCAAGTTGGCCGCCACCGATTATACCGATAGTGCTTTTTGGTAATATAGTCTGAATCATAATTTCATATCTTCCTTTACTATATTTTCTAATTCAATTTTAAAATCCCTGTATTTTTCAGCTAATTTTTCATCATTTATAGCCAGAATTGCAAGGGCTGTAATAGCAGCGTTTTTTGCACCTGCCTCTCCTATAGCCATGGTTGCAACTGGCACACCATATGGCATTTGTACAATAGAAAGAAGCGAGTCAACGCCGTTTAGGGTAGATGATTTTATTGGGACACCAATCACAGGTAGAGTAGTTGACGCAGCAACCATACCTGGTAAATGTGCAGCACCACCAGCTGCAGCAATTATTAGGCTGTATCCATTTTTTCTAGCATTTTTAGCAAAGTCAACCATCAACTCTGGCGTCCTATGCGCGCTAACAACCCTCTTGTCGTAATCAATGCCGAACTTATCAAGCACAGCACAACACTCTTTCATAGTCTTATAGTCAGATTTTGAACCCATAATAACAGCTACTTTTGACATTTTAACTCCTTAACTTTTCTTCTACAAAATTAGTATATCTATTTTATTTTTTTTTTCAATAGCTAAAGCAAAAATAAATTTTTAATCACAAACTTGACAAATTATTCTTAATAAATAAAATTTACTTGTAAGAAAGTTCTAAATATTATATCGTAATTGTAAAAATTCTAAAGGAGACTATGATGGATTTAATTTACAAGGGCAAAACAAAGGATATTTATAGCCTTGAAAATGGCAATATCTTGATGAAATTTAAGGATGATGTAACAGGCAAGGACGGAGTTTTTGATCCAGGCGAAAACCAAGTTGGTCTTTCAATTGATGGTGCTGGCAAGGCTGGACTAAGGATGACAGAATTTTTCTTTAACAAACTAAATGAAAAAAATATCCCAACCCATTATGTTGCTGCAAATATTGATGAAAATACTATGGAAGTTAAAAAAGCTAAGGTTTTCGGTAAGGGTCTTGAATTTATCTGTAGGTACAGGTCAGTAGGATCTTTTTACAAAAGATATGGCAAATACATAGAAGAAGGTGCACCACTAGATGCTTTTTTTGAAATAACAATCAAAGATGATGCTGCAGGTGATCCTACAATTTCTAAAGACTGCCTAGAAGCCCTAAATATTGCGACAGCCGATCAATACGAAGAACTAAAAAGACTTACAAAAGAAATTTGTGGTCTAATCCGTGATATTCTAAAAGAAAAAGGCCTTGATCTATACGATATAAAATTAGAATTTGGTCTTGACGAAAATAATAATATCTTGTTGATAGATGAAATCTCAGGCGGAAACATGAGAGTTTATAAGGGCGAAGAATACATCGAACCCCTTAAACTTTCAGAATTGGTCCTTAAATAAAACTTTATCCCTCTGGCACTTTGCCAAGAGGGATTTTTTATAATTTACTAAGACAAAAAGCAGGCAAAAGCCTGCTCTTTTTTTAAAATGATATTCTAAAAATAACTGCTATCAAACATAAGATAACTGCTAATGGAACATATAGGAATTTACCTATATTGTACCAAGTATTTCCGTATTGTTTTTTAGCGCCTAGGTTAATCGCTCCAATAAGCTGATCTTTTTTCAAGATCCAGAACCAAGTTATAGCACCAATCATTGCCCCTATTGGTATAACGTATATTGAGATAAAGTCCATAAATGGTCCCCAGCTGCTAATCATTTCCATATTTACACCTATAGCAAAAACGACAAGTCCTATCAAAAATAAAACTAGATTACGTTTTAATTTTGGATGCCTTTGCATGAGAGATTCTGCTACTACCTCAAACATATTTTGAAGGGATGATATACCACCAAAGACAACTGCAACATATAAGATAATAGCAAATACTCTACCAAAGCCCATATCTTGTAAGATTGTAGGTAGGACTTGGAATAAGAGCCCTGGTCCACCTGCCTGGTCCATGTTGTAGACAATTATTGCTGGAATCATTACAAAAGAAGCAAGCATGGCTGCTACAGTATCTAGAAATCCTGTCATTTTTGAAGATGAAATTATGTCTTCATCATCAGATAGATAAGCACCTACAACTAGCATACCAGATCCAGTTACTGATAGGGAGAAAAAGGCTTGGCCCATGGCCATAAGAATTGTTCCCCAATTTAGCATGTCTTTATCAAATCTAAACATGTACTTGTATCCCTCAAAGGCATTAGGAAGAGTTAGGATCCTAATAGCAAGGATTACAAAAAGCACAAAGAAGGCCGGCATCATGATTTTATTAGATTTTTCAATAGTAGATGCACCACCAATACAAGAAAGTAAGGTAATAGCTATGATAAAAAAGTGGTAAGGAACCACTGAGAAAGGCTTCATAGAAAAACTATCAAAGTAGCTTGTTGTATCTACAGTTAAAAGTGAACCGGTTAGGGAATCTACCAAGGCTTTTAAAACGTAGGCAACAATTACTGCATAACCAATAGCAATCATTAGAGATCCAATAAGTGGAATGTAACCTATGAATTTGCCTATGATTGTATCTTCCTTGCGACTTTTAAATGCCTTTTGGTAGGCACCAAGAGTACCTGTGTGAGCATACCTACCTACTGCAAACTCACTTGCAAGGCCACAGTAAGCAAAAATACTTATAAAAAATATGTAGGCAATTAAAAAAACTATTCCTCCCTTTTGAAACTTGTATGGAAAGCCCCACACATTTGCCATTCCCACGGCAGAACCAACCGCCGTTAGGATAAAACCTAATTTCGATGAAAATTTGTTCATAATAGCTCCTTATATAAAATTATTAATTTAACTTTATTTATACAAACTTTGTATGTATACCCCTTTGCAGGGATAAAGTATATTATGTATTATATAGCTTAAAAAACAAAATTCAAATAAAATTTTTTATATAAAAAAAGCTAGGCAAGCTAGCTTTAATGACTTATTATTGACAAGATACAAATTATAATTACAAGAGGTGTATAAATGTACCTGCCAATCTTAATAAATTTTTCACTTTGTTTTTTCTTTGCTCCCTTATTTATTTCATTTAAAAGAACATTCTTATCCATAACATAAAACCAAATTATAGAACCAGATACTGCTCCTAGTGGGATTATATAGTAGAGAGTGATATCCATAAAAGGCTCCCATACTCCGATTGGGTGGAGAAATACTCCTAGCATAAATACAAAGCTACCCACAAGGCCTAGGGCAAACTTATCTGATATTTTCAATTTCTTAACCAAAGTATCTCCGACAGATTCAAAGATATTTTGTAAAGATGTAAGTCCTGCCATAATTATGGCTAGATAAAACAAACAAGCAAAGCCCCTACCTATTGGAATATTTGCAAATATAGTCGGTAGGATATGAAAAATTAGTTCAGGACCCTTGGCATGGCCCATTTCAAAAACAACTATGGCTGGAACAATTATAAAGGCTGAAAGTAAAGCTACTAATGTATCAAATATAGCTGTAAGCTTTGAATCTACTATTACATCTTGATTATCAGCTAGCATCCTTCCCATAAAGATCATACCAAAACCAGTTATAGAAAGGGCAAAAAGCGCATCCCCCATGGCAGAAATCGCCGTACCTATAGAAAGGTTTTCAAGGTCAATCCTAAATAGCAAGCTATAACCTTCTTCAATTCTTTCAAGCCCACTCATCCTTATCATCACTATAATATATATGACTATCATAGTAGGCATGAGAATGGAGTTTATTCTTTGCATTGATTTAAAGCCACCAAGACTCATTACTATCGCTACAATTACTATTACTAGGTGGGTTTCTATTACTGCGAAAGACCTGGATGAGAAATTTTCAAACCAGATGCTTGAGCTTGTTGTGGCAAGTGTTCCATTTAAGGTATCTATGAAAGCCTTTGCCACATAGGAAACTATAATAGTATAACCAATGGCTATGATAAGAGAAATGACCATAGGTATGTAACCATAAAAACTTGCTATTTTTGAGCTTTTATAATTGGTCTTTATAGCTTTTTCATAAGAACCTACAACTGATCCCTTGCCCATTCTGCCTATGGCAAATTCACTAGATAGGCCTACATAGGCGAAAAGACTTATAAAAAACAAATAAAATATCAAAAAGAAGAGTCCGCCCTTATGGAATTTATAAGGAAAGCCCCAAACATTGGCCATACCGACTGCAGAACCTGCAGCCGATAAGACGAATATGGTCTTGGATTTAGTTTTTGGAAGCTTCATAACTTATCCTTGGTATTTTTTCTCTATTTCTGCTATAAGCTTTCTATCATTGAAATAATCAATTCCCATCGCAGCCTTAACTTGGTTAAGCTTCTCGCTTCCCTTGCTTCTAGCTTCCTCACTACCCTTCTTAAGTATGTCAAAGACCTCTCCTATGTGTTGTTCATAGTAGGCTCTTTTTTCCCTAATTGGGGCAAGTTCTTCTTCAAGGACCTTGATTAAAAATTTCTTGCACTTAACATCACCTAGGCCTCCCCTTTGGTAGTGGTCCTTTAGCTCGTCAAGATTTTTGTATTCTGGCAAATATTTTTCAAAATGACTATCATTTGAAAAAACATCTAGGTAGGTAAAGACAATATTTCCCTCAACCTTACCTGGGTCATCTATATTTATATGATCTGGATCTGTATACATACTCATGACCTTTTTCTTTACATCTGCCTTAGTGTCTGCTAGGTAGATGGCATTGCCTAAGGACTTGCTCATTTTAGCTGCCCCATCTATGCCTGGCATGCGGCGGGCGATTTTTTGATCAGGGAGGACTGCCTTTGGTTCTATAAAGACCTGGCCATAGATATTATTAAAGCTTCTTGCTATCTCTCTTGCCTGCTCTAGCATTGGCTCTTGGTCCTCACCAACAGGCACTATATTGGCATCAAATAATAGAATGTCTGCTGCCTGGCTTACTGGATAGATTAAAAATCCTGCTGGAAGGCTGGTTTCAAAATTTCTTAGCTTTATCTCACTTTTTACAGTTGGATTTCTTTCAAGCCTTGATAGGGTTACAAGGTTTAGGTAGTAAAAAGTAAGTTCTGTTAGTTGTTCTATCTGTGACTGGACAAAAATCGTCACCTTTTCTGGGTCAAGACCAACACTTAAGTAATCAAGGGCAACCTCGATAAGGTTTTCACGAATCTTTGCTGGATTGTCAAAATTATCTGTTAGGGCCTGGCTATCTGCAATCATGACATACATCTTGTCAAAGTTTCCTTCATTTTGCATTTTCACCCTGTTTTTAAGACTACCTACATAATGGCCTAGGTGGAGTCTACCTGTTGGCCTATCGCCTGTTAAAATTATATCTCCCATTTCTTCTCCCTTCATGTAAAAAAGAGGGACCGTCGCAGAATGAATAAATCGTCCCAAATCATTAGAGGAACCTCCACTAAAATTTTGCCTCAACGAGCCGGCAGGCTAGGCCAAAAATTTTCTATGAGAACCCTCTAATGATGGGACGATAGTTATTCATAGTTTTGCAACAGCCCCTATTAATTTTCATTTTTTGCTAGATAAGCATCTATAAAGCCCTGGATATCGCCATCCATTACAGCTTCTACATTTCCCATCTCATAATTTGTCCTGTGGTCTTTGACCATGGTGTAGGGTTGGAAAACATATGATCTTATCTGGCTACCCCAGGCAATTTGTGAATATTTGCCTTGGATATCTTCTATTTTTTCTCTTTTTTCTTCTTCCTTAATCTGGATAAGTTTTGATAGAAGAAGCTTCATTGCAGTTTCTTTATTTTGCATTTGGCTTCTTTCAGCCTGACTTGATGCGACTACTCCTGTTGGAATGTGGGTTATCCTTACGGCTGAGTCAGTCTTATTGACGTGCTGGCCGCCTGCCCCACTTGCCCTATAGGTGTCAATTCTTAGGTCTGATGGATCGATTTCTATTTCATTATCATCATCAAGCTCTGGAAAGACATCCACTGATGAGAAGGATGTGTGACGTCTTGACTGGCTATCAAATGGTGATATCCTTACTAGCCTGTGAACGCCTTTTTCTGCCTTAAGATAGCCATAGGCGTAAGGGCCTTGGATATAGAGGGTCGCAGACTTGATTCCGCCTGCTTCCTCATTGTTTATATCCTGGACTTCTACCTTGTATCCTCTTTTTTCGGCATATCTGGTATACATCCTATAAAGCATGTCTGCCCAATCTGTTGCTTCAAGACCTCCTGCACCAGCATTTATTGATAGGTAGCAGGAGTTTTTATCATACTCACCATCTAGTTGGGTCTTTAGCTTCATCGATTTGATATCTTTTTCAAGCTTTTTGAGGTTATTGTCTACTTCTTCTAAAGTTTGAATCTCATCTTCATCGCTTAATTCAACTAGGCCAATCAAATCTTCATTATCTCTTAGGCTTGCTTCTAGCTTTTCATAATCTTCTAGGTCGCTTTTCTTATCAGATAAGTCTGCCATTATCTTTGATGCCCTATCTGAATCATTCCAAAAATCTTCTTTGATTGATTCTTTTTCTAGGTCTGCGATTTCTTTTTTAAGACCAGCTGGGTCAAAGACTATCTCCGATTAAGTTTAAGATTTCGCTTAAGTTTTTGATTTCTTCTTTTAGTTCAAATATTTCTCTCATCTTATCTCTTTACATTTGATTTTGAAGCTTCACGTTCTAATCTACGACGTTCTGCCCTGTTAAGATTTGCCTCATCATCTGAATTATCTAATTCTTCTAGACTTTCATCTTCTGGAACTAGGACTTGTTTTCTTTGGATGTTTTGTCTCATTTCAACATTCATCATAAACTTAACTGTGTCTTCTTGGATAGATCTAGTCATCTCTTCATACATGTCGAAACCTTCGTTTGTGTAGGCTCTTACTGGATCTTCTTGACCCATTGCCCTTACACCGATTTCTTTTCTCATTTGATCCATAGCATCTATGTGATCCATCCATTTTTGATCTATTACCCTTAGAAGGATTACTCTTTCTACTTCTCTCATAGCTTCAGGGCCAAATGTTGCCTCTTTGTCAGCATATTTTGCAAGAGTTGCTTGGGTTATATATTCAATCAAGTTTTCTTGAGTATATGAATTAATATTTTCAAAGTGTAGTTGGGTTACTGGTACTCCTAGTCCGTTTAGGTAGTTTAGAAGGGCAGTCATTTCCCAATTTTCTGGTTTTACTTGTGGGTTGGTAAAGCTAAATACCGCTTCTCTTATGATATTTTTGATCATATCAATTATAGTTTCTTTCATGTCTTCGCCCATAAGAACTTCACGTCTTTCGTTGTAGATTATAGTTCTTTGTTTGTTCATGACATCATCGTATTGTAAGACTCTCTTTCTTGTTGCGAAGTTGTTTGCTTCTACTCTTGTTTGAGCCTTTTCGATTGATCTAGAAACTAATTTTGAAACTATTGGTTCATTTTCATCAAAGTTGTATGAATCAACAAATTTAGCTACTGCTTCACCACCATTTAGTCTGATTAGGTCATCTTCTAGTGATATGAAGAATCTTGACTTACCAGGGTCACCTTGTCTACCTGAACGTCCTCTTAACTGGTTATCTATACGTCTTGATTCATGCCTTTCTGAACCAATTATATATAGGCCACCAACATCTATTACTTCTTTTTCCTCAGCCTTTATTTCAGGTCTAAAGATATCTTTGTAGTGTCTATATTTCTTTCTGATATCAAGAATTTCTTGGTCATCTGTAGCTGAGAAAGAATCAACTTCTTCTAATAATTCTTCAGAAGTTCCCTCTCTTCTTAGCCTTTGTTTGGCCATGAAGTCTACGTTACCACCAAGGGTTATATCTGTACCACGACCAGCCATGTTGGTTGCAATTGTAACTGCACCTAGACGACCTGCTTGAGCAACAATTTCTGCTTCTCTTTCGTGGTTTTTAGCGTTTAATACTGTGTGTTTGATGCCAGCTTTCTTTAGGGCATCTGATAATCTCTCACTTGCTTCAATTGAGATAGTACCTACAAGAATTGGTTGACCTGTTGCGTGAACCTTGTTTATTTCGTTGATGATAGCATTGAATTTACCACGTTCATTTATATAAACATAGTCTACATCATCGACCCTTTGTACTGGTCTATTTGTAGGAATTTCTACTACGTCAAGTTTGTAAATTTCATCAAACTCGTCTTCTTCTGTCTTTGCAGTACCTGTCATACCTGAAAGTTTATCATACATTCTAAAGTAGTTTTGGAAGGTAATTGTAGCTAGAGTCTTGCTTTCTGCCTTAACTTCTACACCTTCTTTTGCTTCTATAGCTTGGTGAAGACCATCTGAGAATCTTCTACCTTGCATGATACGTCCTGTAAATTCATCTACGATTTCTACTTCGCCATGGTTTACAACATAGTCAATATCCCTTGTCATTGTTGTATTTGCCTTAAGGGCGTTGTTGATATAGTGAGATAGCTCTAGGTTTTCAGAGTCTGATAAGTTTTCGATACCAAAGAATTGTTCAGCCTTCTTTGTACCTTTTTCTGTAAGGTTTGAAGTTTTTCTCTTCTCATCTACTAAGAAGTCTACATCTTCTACCTTAAACTCCCTATCAAATGGGTCTATATCAGCATCCTCATTAGGATCGATTATCCTACCTTCAAGGGTTTGAATAAATTCATTTGCCTTTTGATAGGTATCTGTTGATTCATCGCCTTGGCCTGAGATAATAAGTGGTGTTCTAGCCTCATCTATAAGGATTGAGTCAACCTCATCGACTATAGCGTAGTTTAAGCCACGTTGTACCATGTCATCTTTGTAGATAACCATGTTATCTCTTAGGTAGTCAAAACCAAATTGGTTGTTTGTACCATAGGTAATATCAGCGTTGTAGTTTTCTTTTCTTTCGCTATTTGTAAGTCCGTAAATAATACAACCAACACTTAGACCAAGCCATGTATGAACTTTACCCATCCACTCTTGGTCACGCTTAGCTAGGTAGTCGTTTACTGTTACTACGTGGACACCCTTTCCTGAAAGAGCGTTAAGATAAGATGGAAGTGTTGCTACAAGAGTCTTACCTTCACCTGTTTTCATCTCTGCTATCTGTCCATTATGTAGTACAATACCACCTAAAAGCTGTACAGGATAATGTTTCATACCTAATACCCTGTCACTTGCTTCTCTAACAACAGCAAATGCTTCTACTAAAATATCATCTAATGTTTCGCCGTTTTTTAATCTTTCTTTAAATTCTACTGTTTTATGTTTTAACTGATCATCAGTTAACTTTTGCATATCTTCATCTAGTGCTAGAATCTTATCGACAATCTTTTTATTTTGTTCGATTTCTTTTTGACTAAATGACTTAAATAAATTAAATAATGCCAAATTTTTCACCTTCCAATTCTTTACTTATCCTACCCTTATTATACAAAATTTCAATCATTGCTAAGCTTTAAGTCTGTAAATATATCCCATCTTTATTTGATGAAAATACCTTGTAAATTTTCCGTAAAATAAATAATAATTATTATAGTCCACTATTTATTATATAGGCTTAATTTACATTATTCAATAGGAGTTTATAATAATATAAAAAGGACCCGAAGGTCCTAATTATTTTTTATATATGTTATAAATAAATCTCAAAGATTTATAAAAATCATTTAGTTGGTACTATCATACCATAGTCGCCCTTTCTTCTCTTGTAGACGACTCTAATTTCCATATCACTAGCATCTTGGTAAACAAAGAAATTATGATTCAATAGTTCCATTTGAAGAATAGCTTCCTCAGCACTCATTGGTTTGACAGGGATAGATTTTTCTCTAGCAATTTTGATTTCTTCTTCATCTTGCTTTTCTTCATCAGATTCATATAAATCTAATGCCTCAAATTTGATTGATTCTCCTGTCTTCCTGTCTCTTTGTAGTCTTGTCTTATGCTTTCTGATTTGTCTAACTAAGGCATCTATAACCCTATCGATAGCATTTTGGTAAGACTGATCCGCTGCTTCTGCACGAAGTATTGTGCCATTGTCTAAAAATACAGTAGCCTCCACCTCAAAATCTACACCTTCCTTAGCAAATTTCAAATCAAGCTCTTCTTCTTCGTGGAAGTATTTATCTAACCTATCAAATTTTTTCTCAGATTCTCTTGTGATGTCATCTGTTAGATTAAAATTCTTAGCTTTGATATTTAGTTTCATAATAACCTCCTATTGTCTTTTTATTTATATACCCACAAACCTTTTCCTCTAATCTTTTTTTTATTTTATCGTATAATATAAATATAATTTACAAAGGAGAATTTATGACTGAAATAAAAGATATTTTAAGCTACGACTTTCTTTCAGAATTAGTAGTTTCTAATGATGGCAACAAAATCGCCTATAAAAAAACTAAAGCAAATGAAAAAGACAATAAATACGACACAGATCTTTTCGTCTATGATAAGAAATTAGAAAAATCATACAGGCTAACAGATTCTGGAGACAATCCTATTTGTAGCTTTGACAAAGAAAATAATCTAATCTATAAAAGATATACTGATGATAAAACTGATAGCTTCTACATCTCAGATGGGGCTGGTCTTGGAGAAGAACTCTTTAAACTAGATCTTGATGTCAAATCCATCAAATGGCTAAGAGATGACATTTTCCTAATTTCTGCAAGCAAGAAAAAATCAAAAGAAGAAAAGGAGACAGATAAGGAAAATTCATACTTCAAAGAACTAACCACCCTTCCCTTCTGGTTTAATGGAGTAGGTTTCTTAAAAGATTCCACCACCTATTATTATCTTTACAGGCTTTCTGATAAGTCCCTTACAGAAATTTTAAAATCTGATAAAGATAATAGCGTAGGCATCCTTGATATAGATGACAATATTGAAAAAATCGTCTATACAAGAAATCATGAAGATTCAAATAGGGTCATGGAGTTTCTTGATTCTATAATTCTAAAAGATTTAAAAACCGGCGAGGAAAAAATTCTAAGCGAGAAATCTCACTCAATTTATACAATCAAATTTTTAGAAAATGAAATAGTTTTTGTAGGAAGTGATTTAAAATCAGGTGGAATAAATGAGGACTGCTTCATTTACAAAATAGATGGTGAAGGAAAAATCTCAAAAATAAATGACGATGATTTTGACAAGTCCTTTGGCAATTCTATAGGAACTGACGCTAGATTTGGGGCAGCTAAGACCTTCCAAGTCAAGAATAATAGGCTATACTTTGTAGTAACAGAAAAGGAAGAATCCAAGCTTTATTCAATAAACTTAAAGGGTGACCTCCGTTTAGAACTTGATGGTTGTGTAGAAGATTTCTCTGTTACAGATGATGATATATATTATCTAGAAATGGCAAAAGATAGCCTAGCTGAGCTTAAGGAAAAATCTACTGGCAAAAGCTTGGTTGAAAATAAAATCAAAAGCCCTGTCTACCCTATAGAAGAATTTAGTTTTGAATCTAATGGTGACACCCTAAAAGGCTATGTCCTCTTGCCAAAAGACTTTGATAAAAATAAAAAATACCCATGTCTACTTTCTGTTCACGGCGGACCAAAGACAGAATTTTCTGACATCTTCCACCACGAACACCAGACCTTTGCGTCAAATGGATATATAGTAATCTATACCAACCCACACGGCTCAAGCGGAAATGGGGTCAAATATTCAGACATAAGAGGTAAATATGGCGATATCGATTTTTCTGATCTTATGAATTTCACAGACCTTGCCATAGAAAAATATCCACAAATCGATCCTGATAGAATGGCTATTTATGGCGGATCCTATGGTGGTTTTATGACCAACTGGGCAATAGGACACACAGATAGGTTTAAGGCAGCTTGTGCCCAAAGGTCAATTTCAAACTGGACTAGCTTTTATGGGGTAAGTGATATCGGCTATTATTTTGCAACAGACCAAACTGCATCAAACCCATACGATAGCCTTGATAAAATATGGGACCAATCCCCAATCAAATACGCTGATAAGGTAAAAACCCCAACCCTCTTTATCCATTCAGACGAAGACTACCGCTGCCCACTAGAGCAGGGCCTACAGATGTATAATAGGATTAAACTAAATGGAGTAGATACAAAGATGTTCCTATTCCATGGAGAAAACCACGAACTATCCAGATCTGGTAAGCCAAAGGCAAGGATTAAAAGGCTTACAGAAATTAAAAACTGGTTCGATAGGTATTTAAAAGATGAAGATATCAAAGAGTAAAAGTAAAGATTTTATAAAAAATCTAATAAATAGGCTCAAAGAACACGATATAATGACCTACTCGGCAGCCCTTTCCTTTTATTTCCTGCAAGCCTCCATCCCATTGATGATGGTAGTAGTGCAGGCAATATCAACCTTTCTAAAGGGCAACGAGACAGTCATTTATCAATTTTTGGACCTATTTCCAAAGACAAGTGCAGATTTAATCCTAAGAGCCCTAAATATAATAATTGAATCTAGCCAATCTGCAGCAGTCACAACCCTAACAGTGATTTTCGCCCTATGGTCAGCCACAAGCGGGGTAAATAAACTAATCATGGCCATAAACCACGCTTACGGCCTAAGTCATCAGTCAAAGGCCATCAAGCAAAGACTAATGAGTATTGTCTTTACAGTAGTATTTATTGTATTTATAATGTTTCTCTTAATCTTTCAAATTTATGGACCGCAAATTTTAAATATTTTAGACCACAAAATAATTGGTACAATAAGTAATTTCTTTGGCAGTGATGTGGAGGCAATCATTGAGTTTCTATCATCGCCAATCTTTACCATCCTAACCCTAGCTGTCCCATTATTTTTGATGTCAGCAGCCCTTGGCATATTTTATAAGTATGCCCCAGGAAATTCAGAAAATAGGATACCCTTTAAGCAAGCCCTTGCAGGTGGTGCTTTTACAACCATAGCAGTCTATGTAACTAGCTTTGCCTATGCTTTTTTTACAAATAATTATTCAAATAAATCCCTAATCTATGGAGCCCTTTCTGGAATCCTAGCCCTCTTTATTTGGCTACTAATCGTATCAGCCCTGCTCATAGTGGGAGCCGAAGTCATAGCAGCCTTTAGGGAAGGCTACAGAGACGAATATTTTGCCAAAGATTTAAATGAAGAGGATGATAAGGAAAGTGTCATAGACAAGGCCTTTGAAGCCATAAAGGAAAAAATACATGAAAAGTGAGTTCAGGAGATTTTTCCTAAATCTCAGACGAGAAATGGATGATAAATATATAAAAAATATGTCAGATAAAATTTGTGAAAATCTCCTTAAATCTGAAATTTATAAGGATAGCCAAACAATCTTTGTCTATGTGTCCATGGCAAAAGAAGTGGAAACAAGAAATCTAATAAAAAAAGCCCTAGCAGATGGCAAGGATATCTATGTGCCAAAGATTATAGATAGACAGATGAAGGCTTGTAAGTTAAATGACCTAGATGACCTTGAGCTTGGACTTTTTGGTATTCCTACAAGTAGAGATAATGACTTTATAGAAAATCCAGACCTAACTATCACCCCTGGCCTATCTTTTGATGAGGAAAAAAATAGGCTCGGCTATGGTGGCGGATATTATGACAAGTTTTTCGCCAAAAATAAAACAATAAAAGCAGGGCTTATGATTTCAGATTTTCTATCCATAAAGCTTCCGATAGAAAATACTGATGTCAAAGTAGATTTTATAATCACAGAAGAAAAAATTTACTAGATCAAATCCCTAATTATCAAGCTTTATTTCATACTTGCTAAGATTTTGTTAAAAATATATTTGACATAATAAAAAAAACTATGTATAATCGAAACATAGAAAATAGACTATGAGAAGAAAAGTAGATTTAATCAAGCACACCTAGAGAGACTACGTGTGGTGAAAGTAGTTTGGCAAGATTAGATTGAAAATGGCCTTTGAGTTTCTTATCCGATATTTAAGATAAGACGGATTCGCCCGTTATAGCGATAGGGTATGCTAGTACCCGATGAGTTATTAATTGTGAAATTAATTTGAAATTAAGGTGGTAACACGTGGCAAAGCCTCGTCCTTTACAGGACGGGGCTTTTTTTATTACGCATTACCTACATGGAATATTTTCTAAGGCGCCTAAAGTTAGAATGTAACAAAAATTAGAAAATTATTAAAAGAGGTATAAAAAATGTCAGAAAGATTTTTAATTGTAGGATCATTACTTAGAAACGAAGAATTACTAAAATATAAAAGAGAAATAGAAAAAAGAGATGATATATCATATCCTTTCTACGATGACTTTGAAGGATATAAGGAATGTGAAGATAAGGCTGTAGAAGAAGTAGTAGAAAAACAAATCGCAGCAGGCCTTACAGAAGTAACAGATGGTGAATATTCTAAATCCCTATGGCATCTAGACTTTGTTTGGGGACTTAAAGGCGTAGAAAGATATATCAGAGAAAGCGGATATTTCTTTGAAGAAAAAGATTGTTGCAGCAAATTTGAAACCAGACGTGATATAGGCCTTAGATTTGTAGGCAAACTATCAGGCAAAAACCACCCATTCATAGACCATTTCAAAAGACTAAAGAAAATTGTAAATGGCAGGGCAGCCATCAAACAATGCATCCCTTCCCCATCTCACATCTTTGGTGAAGCTATTGGATTTGGATTTTTAGAAGACTCTTATTATAAATCAGAAGCAGACTTTGAAGCTGACCTCATCCAATCCTACAAAGAATTTTTGGATGATTTTAAAGCCGCAGGTGGTGAAATTGTCCAATTTGACGATTGCCTATGGGAACAATTTGCAGATGAGGCTGAAAATGCTCAATTTGATGGCAAGGCAAGAAATGAGAAAAACCTAGCCCTAGCAGAAAAGTATATAGCCATAAACAACGAAGTCATCGACTATGGTCACAAGCTGGGACTTAAGGTCTACACCCACAACTGCAGAGGCAACTACGCATCTCGCCACTTCACAGATGGTTCTTATGATTCAATAGCAAATCTCTTCTTAAAGAAACAAAACTACGATAGGTTCTACCTAGAATGGGATGATGAAAGAGCAGGCAGCCTAGAAAGCCTCAATGCCCTAAAAGATAAGGACTGCGAGATCGTCCTAGGCTTCTTATCATCAAAGACAAACACCCTAGATGATGAAGAAAGATGTCTAAAACTCCTAGAAGAAGCCAGCCAGATAATAGACAAAGACAGACTCTACCTCTCCCACCAATGCGGTTTTGCATCATGCGATAATGGTAACGAACTAAGCGAACAAGAACAATGGGACAAGATTGCCCAAGGCCAAGAAATCGCCGCAAAATTCTGGAGCAAATAAAATCACTCCTTACTTATTAAATCTCTCCTTGTTATATAAAGAAAACTCGAGCTAAAACTCGAGTTTTTCTTTACCTAATTTTCTTCTTTTTTTCTACTAATATATAAGGCACCTGTTGATCCTACTAGAGTACATACAATACCAGCTACTGATTCTACACCTGTTTTGACGTTAGGTCTGTTAGTTTTTGGTATTTTTATAGAATTATTAGCCTTATTTTTCTTTCCATCTATCTTAGAGCTTTCCTCTTTAAGCTTAGGATCTTCTGCTTTAGTCTCAGATGGATCATTTGCTTTGGTCTTATCTGAATCTTTTGTACCTGGATTATCAGGATTTTTCTCCTCTGGAAGCTTAGATTCATCAGAAGATGGAGTCTTTGGATTAGTTTCTTCAGGACTTTCAGGGGTATTAGGTTTATCCTCAGGTGTACCTGGGGTTGTACCACCTGGCTGTGTGCCAGGATCTGTGCCTGGATCTGTGCCTGGCTTTGTACCTGGGTTTGTACCTGGATCTGTACCTGGCTTTGTACCTGGGTCTGTACCTGGATCTGTGCCTGGCTTTGTACCTGGGTCTGTACCTGGTTTTGTACCTGGTTTTGTACCTGGATCTGTGCCTGGCTTTGTACCTGGATCTGTGCCTGGATCTGTACCTGGTTTTGTACCTGGGTCTGTGCCTGGCTTTGTACCTGGATCTGTGCCTGGTTTTGTACCTGGGTCTGTGCCTGTACCTGGATCTGGATCTTTGCCTGGGGTTCCCGGAGTTGTTGGTTTATATTTTGCTGTTACTGTTGTATTTTCGTTTACTGTAATCTTATCTCCAACTTTTTTAGCTACTCCATCTACTTCCCAGCCTGCAAATTCTTGGTTTTCTGGTGGAGTAAAGCCTTCACTATCTGGTAAGGTGTATTCGCTGCCTTTGGCTACGGATACTTTATCTTTGTTTCCGCTTCCTTCGCCTTTGTCGAAGCTTACATCTACCATGAGTGGTTTATATTTTGCTGTTACTGTTGTATTTTCGTTTACTGTAATCTTATCTCCAACTTTTTTAGCTACTCCATCTACTTCCCAGCCTGCAA
>NZ_JAMXSM010000019.1:0-34401 GCF_026131665.1 Anaerococcus sp. NML200574
CCTTTGTTAGATTTTTAATACTATTTGAAGGATATAAGCTTTTTGATATTATCTTTTTTGATTATCTCATGCTTACCAAGTTAAAATTGCCGACTAAAGTTTACCCAGAGACGGTTGGTGCTAAGGGGTATGATAATTTTGGATTTAATGTGAAAAGTCAGGTTGCAAAAATTATAATCTTCTTTTTCGTGAGCCTAATTTTGGCATATTTACTGACCGTTTTGGTTTAACTAAAAATTCATAACTTGTAATGTTCAATTCGACTTCTTGGCTATTTGTTTTAAGGGGCTGTAGCTTAAAAAGAACCAATTATCAGAAATAGATATAAGCCATGAACAGTTATATGAAGATAGGTTAGAGGGAAATATAAGTGAAAGAAACTTCAATCTAATATGTGAGCATATCTAAAAAACAAGACAAGAACCATTCCTATAGGAATGGCTAAATACTGACACAAAAAAATGTATCAACCTTTGCCCTTTTATCAGGATTTAGGTTGATACACAAAATTTTTTACAGACCCTCTAGAATATCAAACTCCATTTGATTTATTTATGCACGAACTTAGTTTGGTTTAGGTGTCGCAATATTATTTCAATTCATCATTTATAAAAAAGTTTGGTACACAAGAAATAATCCGTGCACCAAACTTTTTTGTAGAATTATTAATAACTATGGGAATTAGGCTTCTAATAATTTTCCAGCTATTGGACCTGAATCAAGGGTATAGATCTTTTCTATATCTATGATTACAGCAGCCGCCTTTGGCATTACACCAGCCTTTTCCTTGGCTAGGTTCATATGCTCTTCGTCTGTATAAGATTTGGCTGCACCCACAATCCTAAAGCCCTTGTTGTCTTCTCTTTTAACAAAGGCGATAGCTATCTTGCCATTATTTTTAATATTGGCATGGTGCTTGCCATCTGTATTTTCGCAAAAGATGAGATGTTCATCATCAAGAACCCTCATAGTTCTTTTTGGCCCTATATTAGGATTACCATCCTCATCAACAGTAGCCATATAAGCAAGCTGTTCACCAATTAAGTCTTTTATTTCTTGGGTTAATTTCATATTTTTACCTCTTATATATTATTTTCATTTATAGGATAGCATATTTGGGGAGAGTTGTCAATAATGATTATCACTATTGACTGCAAAATAATAAACATAATTGAAATAATAAAAATTCAAGCAGAACTAAAGTAAAAAAGTCTTACGAATTGAAGGATATAAGCTTTTTGATATTATATTTTTTGATTATCTCATGCTTACCAAGTTAAAATTACCAACTAAAGTTTATCCACAGACGGTTGGAGCCAAGGGATATGATAATTTTGGGTTTAATGCGAAAAGTCAGATCACAAAAGTTATAATCTTCTTTTTCGTGATTCTAATTTTGGCATATTTACTGACCGTTTTGGTTTAACTAGAAATTCATAACTTGTAATGTTCAATTCGACTTCTTGGCTATTTGTTTTAAGGGGCTGTAGCTTAAAAAGAACCAATTATCAGAAATAGATATAAGCAATGAACAGTTATATGAAGATAGGTTAGAGGGAAATATAAGTGAAAGAAACTTCAATTTAATGAATGCGAGAATATCTAAAAAACAAAACAAGAACCATTACTATAGGAATGGCTAAATACTGACACAAAAAAATGTATCAACCTTTGCCTTTTTATCAGGATTTAGGTTGATACACAAAATCATTTACAGACCCTAATTATAGGATGACAGTAATTCAAAGTTCTGCAATAGCTTATTTTGCCTATTTAAGACTTGATTCCACAAACCAAATTTGTTTGTTATAGTCCTCTATATGATTTTCCATAACATTAGCTACAGGGAAATTATCAGCTTCATCTGCTTCTTTTCTAATCTCTAGTGCGAGTTCTTTTTGAAGTTTTATGTCAGATAGGACTATTTCTAATGCTTCTTTAATAGATACTTCTTTAGAAGTTTCAATCTCTTTGATTGTAGAAATTTCTAAATATTCTTTTAGATTAGCAACTGGAAATTCTCCAGACATTCTGATAAGCTCAGCAACTTCATCAAGTCTTTCACCAGCCTTATCATATTCAGATTCAAGATACTCATGTACAGATACAAATTGAGAGCCTACGATATTCCAATGTAGATTATGGATTTTAATGTTTAGTACTGCAAGATTTGCAAGATATGTGTTTAATTTTGTCATTTTATTCCTCGCTTTCAAATAATTTTAATTATCATTATCATTATATACAATAATAAAAAACAAGTCAAGTCTATAATATTGAATAAAATTTACTAGCAAATATTTATTATTTCATCCTAATGTCGTAAAAATGAACAGAAGAAAATTATTTCAGAGATACAAAATCACATCATGCAACAAAAAGGAATAGATAGAAAGATAGAATCTATACAAAAGGAAGTATCAGATATTATCGAAAAGAGTATTATATAAATTTAATAGTGAAACTTAGGAAGAGATAGCAGAAATGTTATCTCTTTTTTAATACAAGAAAGGAGTTTTATATGAAAAAATTAGAACAAATAAGACAAGTGTCAAAAAAATAAAAGATAAAATTGACGATACAGAAGAAAGATTAAGACAACTGAAAAATCAAGAAAAGAAAATATTAAAAGGCTCTTTGTCAAATCGTGTTGGTAAATAAAAATCAACCAAATTCTTAATCAGGGATAGAAAATTCAGAAGAATTAACATATGAAGAAATAAAAATCCTACTAGAAAAAGCAAAAAGACAAAAGAATTTAAAGAAACACTAAAAATAATGAGCGAAAATTAAAAAAAAATAAACAGGAAGATTTTTACAATGAGCATACTGCATAACTTATTTTATTTAAAATTTTTAAGAAATATCTGAAAGAATACTTAGGAGAAAGCAAGATCTTAAATATATCCCAATGGAAATCGTAACTTGCCACTATGAAGAAAGAGAAAATAACCTTTACAATCAAATATTAGGGATATGAGAAGAAGTTGAACAAGCAGAAAAAGTTAAGACTTGCATAGAGCCGTTACAGGAACAAGAAAAACGACTATCACAGGTAAAACAGAACGAGTTAGACCAATAAAAAACAAAAGTGAAATATTTATAACTTAAGCATTGACATCAAGTTTTTTGTGTGATATATTTATAACATCAAGTTAGAAATATATCACTTGAAATTATACGTAAGGAGAATTTGACATGAAAAACAAAGTATCTATACTAGAAGTTGTTGCAACAAAAATTATTATTGCAATTTTAATTGCGGGATATTACTGGTTGTGGAGCAGAAGCGACTATCAGCCTGAATATCAACAGTTTTCAAGCTATTGGGGTTTTATTCTATTTTTGATGCTGATAGTGCATTATTTTAGAGTAAAAAAGTATAAGAAAGAATACTTTGATGAATTTGCGGAAAAAAATCTACACAGATGTGATTCAATATGCTTAAAAATTTTTTGCGTGTTAATGGTTATTATAGCATATTTAGGAGGGATTTTAGGTCATGTAAACGGAATTTCAACAGCGTTGATGGGATGGCTAATTATTGGAACAGTAATTACAATTACAATACTTCGTACGATTATGTTTATAATTATGGATTCTAAAGGGGTATAATTGTGGCACTAATAACAAAAGTTATGGAATATAGAGAAAAGGAAAAATATAAACAATCTGAACTTGCGGAAATGGTAAATGTCAGAAGAGAAACTATTGTACATCTTGAAAATGGAAAATATAATCCGTCATTAAAATTAGCTATGGATATTGCAAAAGTGTTTGATGTTAGCGTAGAAGATTTATTTGAATTTACAGATGATTGAGGCACACAATTTAATTTAGGAAATATAATATGCAATTCACAGGATTGCAATGGGACGATATTGATTTTGATACGGTCGAAGATTTAGATAAATATGAATGGTAAAAATATCTTGCCCCTATTTTGGTTATAAACTTAAAAAATACTCCTGAGAAGACAACATCAAAGGATTCTGAAATAGATAAGTTTTCAAAAGAAGACAGAGAATATATAAAAAACAAGCTGAAATATATAGACCAGACCTTATCATTTGTGGAGGAACAGGAGATATATTCATTGAGAAAATTCTTGATTTAGATACTAGTTCTTGGATTTATATTTCTTACTATTTTAGTTTTTTAATATAATCATCATGAAGACCTGGGGTCTCTTTGTTATAATTACAATTTGGGAGGTATTGTTAATTATACTATGAAAAATTAACCGTATATGGATATATTCTATATGCGGTTTTTGTCCGGAAAATTTAGCTAAGATTGTCTTCAAAAAGTAGAATAAAGAAAATTACATTTTATAAAATGCAAAATTATTGTTTTTTTTGTTTTAAGGGGTACTATTAAGTTTGTAAAAAAGGGGTGAATAAAGTGATAATAGAAAAAATTATTGGAAATGTTTTTGATATAAATGAAGAAAATTTAATAATCAACTGGCTTAATATGCCTTACGACCATGCTCATAAGAAAATTCAAAGATTTGAATATGAGGGTTTGGACTTGGGTCTAAAGCTTTCTGAAGAAGATAGACAAAGAGGTCTAAAGCATGGAGATATAATTTATCGAGAAGCTAATGTAATTTATGCTATCAATATCGAAGAGCTAGAATGCTTAAAGCTTTCTATGGATGAGGCTAAGAGCTTTGTCAACTTGGCATATATTATCGGCAATCGTCATGCAAAATTGTACTGGTCAGAAGATGGCAAATCTCTAATTACACCATACGAGAAGACCCTAGAAGATATGCTAAAGACTGTAGTTGGTATAAAGATGGATAAGGTCATGGCTAAGTTATTGGCAAAAAACAATTTGATGGCAATTCTACCTCAAGGTCAAGTAGTTGATCATCATAGTCACGACCACGATCATGACCACCATCACGACCATGACCACAATCATGATCATCACCATGAATAGAAAAAAATATGAAGAAGAGCTCATCCTCCTTCAATTAAATGATAGTCAATTTCCTATAGGTTCTTATTCTCATTCTTATGGACTCGAAAATTATATCCTAAAGAATTTGATTAAAGATTCGAAAGATATAAAAAAATATTTAATTAACTATTTAAAAACTAGCTTCTATTATAATGACCTTTTAGCTGTATATCTAGCTTACAATTATTTTATAGAAGGAAAAAAAGATGAGCTTTTAGATTTAAATATAAGATTACAGGCTCAAAAAAGCCAAAAAGAGTTAAGGGAAGCTTCAGAGAAGTTAGGCTCAAGACTTATATCGACAGTTCATAAGATGGACATAGCTATGCCAGAACAATACTATGACTACCTAGATTATCATAAGAAAAATGACATTATCATCCATCACTCAGTCGCCTATGCTCTAATTACAGCAAGTCTTGATATTGATTTGACCGCATCTCTTTTGAGTTTTGCTTTTAATATGGCACAGAATCTAGTTATTACAGCGGTTAAGACTGTTCCTATCAGCCAGTTTGATGGGCAGAAAATCTTATATGAAATATATGATTTGATAATAGATTTAGTTACAAAGATAGATAAATTGGATGAGGAGTATTATTTTACTTCATATCCAGGTGTAGAAGTTGCTTCAATGCAACATGAAGTATTATATTCAAGACTTTATATGTCTTAGGGAGGCTTATGGATTACGTAAAAATCGGTGTCGCAGGCCCTGTTGGCTGCGGAAAGACACATTTGATAGAAAAACTAGTAGAAGAATTCAAAAAAGATTACAAGGTAGCAGTAGTTACTAATGATATATATACAGAAGAAGATGCAAACTACCTAAAAGATCAGGGGATTCTTGAAAGAGATAGGATAAGAGGAGTAGAAACTGGAGGATGTCCTCATACAGCTATAAGAGATGATGTTTCTATGAACCTTGAAGCTTGTGAGGATTTAGTCAGAAATTTTAAGGATATAGAAATAATCTTTATCGAAAGTGGTGGAGACAATCTATCAGCAACCTTTAGTCCTGACCTTGCAGATGCCACCATCTTTGTAATAGATGTAGCTGCAGGTGGGGATATACCACGAAAAGGAGGCCCAGGAATTTTAAGATCAGATCTTCTTATCATAAACAAAAAAGATTTAGCTCCTTATGTTGGCGTTGACCTTGAAGCTATGAGAAAGGATACCCTAGCCCAAAGAGGAGATCGTCCATTTATCTTTACTAATATCAAAAATGGCGATGGACTAAATGAGGTCTATGACTGGATAAGAAAGCAAGTCTTATTAGAAGATTTAAAATAATGAAAAAAACATACGCAAGAGCCAGCAGATTATATTTAGAGTTTGAAAATAAGGATGATACAACAATCCTAAAAGATATCTACAATTCGCCACCATTTCTACTTATGCATACATTTAAATATGGAGACTTTACCAAGGCTATGATTATGAGCTCAAGCCCAGGTATCCTGGAAGGCGATATGCAAGAAGAAAAATTCTATGCAAAAAAGAATAGCAAGGTCTTGCTTTCTTCTCAATCATACGAAAAAGTTTATAAGATGAACAAGGATTCTTTCGCAAGTCGTAGGGTCGAAATTCGTGGAGAAGAAAAGTCTGACTTTATTTTTAAACTTTTACCCATGATTCTCTACAAGGATGCAGATTTTAGGGAGGTTATCAAGGTCGATTTAGAAAAAGATGCTAGGCTTATTTTTTCTAACTGCTTTGTAGCTGGTAGAGTTGGCAAGGGTGAAAGTTTTGAATTTAAAAGCTACAAGACTAATCTAGATATCAATCTTGATGAAAAACTTATTTACACCGAAAAAAACCTCATAAGGCCAAGAGAACAAGAGATAAATGAACTTGGCCTGATGGAAGGCTATGACCACTTTTTGTCTATGGTTGCTATAAATTTTTTCAATGAAGATAACATTGGCGAAATCCGCAAAATAATTGAAAAGCATAGCCAAAAAAGAGGCCTAAAAGGTGGGGCAAGTTTAAGTTTTAGAAATGATATTCAAATCAGGATTTTGGGCAAGATGGGCCAGGATCTAATAGAATGTGAAAAAGAAATAATAGATTATTTAATTGAAAAAGGGGGAAGGATATGCATTTAGTACCAAAAGATATTGAACGCTTGATGATATTTACAGCTGGAGAAGTTGCCAGAAAGCGTAAAGAACGTGGACTTAAATTAAACTATCCTGAAGCAGTCGCTCTAATCAGTGCCGAGCTTTATGAAATGGCTCGTGATGGCAAGACTGTTTCAGATTTGATGCAAGAAGGCAGGAAGATTCTAACTAGGGATGATGTCATGGAAGGTGTCCCTGAAATGATTAAGGATGTACAAATAGAAGCCACATTTCCTGATGGAACCAAGCTTGTAACAGTTCATCAACCAATAGTGTAGGAGGCAAAAATGATTCCAGGTGAAATTTTTTATAAAGACGAAGATTTAATTTTAAATGAAGATTTCGAAGCTATTGAAATAAAAGTAACAAATACTGGAGATAGGGCCGTACAAATCGGTTCTCATTTTCATTTTTTTGAAGTGAATAGATTTTTGAAATTCGATCGTAGCATGGCCTTTGGCAAAAAGCTAGACATTCCTGCAGGAAATGCTATTAGATTTGAACCAGGTCAAACCCATAGGGTTAGATTAATTGATATCGGCGGAAATGGAAGGGTGATCGGCTTTAACGGACTCACAAATGGTGTAGCCCATGATATAAAAAAAGATGAAGCCATGAAAAACTTAGTTCAAAAAGGCTACGCTAATATTAATAGTGATGGAGAGGAATAGATGTCATTTAAAATCTCAAGAGAAAAATACGGGTCTATGTATGGGCCAACTACAGGCGATAAAGTTAGACTAGCAGATACAAATATTATAATAGAAATAGAAAAAGATTATGCAATTTATGGAGATGAATCAATCTTTGGTGGTGGTAAGACTGTAAGAGATGGTATGAACCAATCTTCAACTGCAAGCTATGCCTCAGGAACTTGCGATACAGTAATTACAAATGCGATTATCCTAGACTATACTGGTATCTACAAGGCAGATATAGGAATTAGGGATGGTATTATTACAGGAATAGGCAAGTCAGGTAACCCTGATATGAACGATAATGTCAACCCTGGTCTTGTAATAGGGGCAAGCACTGAGATAATCTCAGGCGAAAATAAAATCGTAACCGCTGGAGCAATTGACACCCACGTTCATTTTATATCAGCCGATCAAGCAAATACCGCTCTAGCAGGAGGAACTACTACCCTAATCGGAGGTGGAACAGGCCCTGCTGATGGAACAAATGCTACAACCTGTACTCCAGGCCCTAACCACCTAGAAGCTATGCTAAAATCAGTCGAAGGATATCCAGTAAATGTTGGACTATTAGGTAAGGGTAACTGCTCAAGCAAAGAGCCACTTTATGAACAAATAAAAGCAGGAGCTTGCGGACTAAAGATTCATGAAGACTGGGGAGCAACAAGAGCCGTTATAAATGCCAGCCTTGAAGTTGCTGATGAGTACGATATTGCAGTTGCCATCCATACCGACACCCTTAACGAAGGCGGCACAATCGAAGATACCCTAGATGCTATTGGTGGTAGAGCTATACATTTCTTCCATACTGAAGGAGCAGGAGGAGGACATGCACCAGATCAAATAGTTGCAGCAGGATTTAATAATGTCTTTCCAGCATCAACAAATCCAACCATGCCTTTTACCATAAACACATCAGATGAGCACTTGGATATGGTTATGGTTTGTCACAATCTTGACAAAACCATAGAAGAAGATGTAGCCTTTGCTGACTCAAGGATTAGACCGGAAACAATAGCTGCAGAAGATGTCCTCCAAGACATGGGAGTATTCTCAATAATGTCTTCAGACTCTCAAGCCATGGGCAGGATTGGCGAAGTTGTTATGAGAACTTGGCAAACAGCCTCAAAGATGAAAGACCAACGTGGAGCCCTTAAAGAAGATGAAGCGAATGATAACGATAACTTTAGGGCTAAAAGATATGTAGCCAAATACACTATAAATCCAGCCATAGCCCATGGAGTATCTGAATATATTGGTTCAATCGAAGTTGGTAAACGTGCAGATCTTGTCCTTTGGGAGCCAAAATTCTTTGGAGTTCGTCCAAAACAAATACTAAAAAATGGTCTAATAATAATGGCACCGTCAGGAGATCCAAACGCATCCATACCAACACCACAACCTGTAATATACAGAAGAATGTATGCGGCCATTGGTGGAGGAATTGGTAATTCTTGTTTTACCTTCGTCTCAAAAGCCGCCTATGAATCAGGCATAAAAGAAAAACTAGACCTAAAAAGAATGGTACTACCTGTTCATAATTGTAGAAACATCGGCAAAAAAGATATGAAACTAAACTTCGAAACTCCAAACATCAAGGTAGACCCAGAAACTTATGAAGTAACAATTGAAGGAAAGAAAATCACATGTGATCCAGTAGACAAGGTCGCCCTAGGTCAATTATACAATCTATTTTAAAATAAATATTAGAGCTTAACAAGAACCCCAAAATCCTTACTAGAGATGTAGGGGTCTTAGGGTTCTCCCTAACAAGGTAAAAATTAAAAAAATGGAGCATGCCATAAAGGTCTGCTCCATTAATTTTTTCGTAAGTGTCCGTACATTTACTGCGCTTGCTTCTTTCAAAGCTCCTTTCAAAGTTTATATATTTTTTTCGAAAAATACCGTAATTATAATTTGGTTATTTTTTATTGTTAGAATTGATTACATAAGAAATGGAGGAATAATATATAGAAATTATGCTTGAAACAAGAAATTTAACAAAGTAAATCAAATAACAAATGATACTTGAAAATGTATCAATTAAAGTAGAAAAAGGAAAGACAAAAATAAAATCACCACAAGGCAATCTTATTCCAGTTTATGATATAGGTCGAACAATTTGCGATATAATAATCGACAGAGAAAAAATAGATAAGCAGATTTTCACAGAAGCCATAAAAAGATATTTTAAATCACCAAATAAAAATCTAAGACGACTCATAAAATACAGTAGACTATTTTAAAATAGAAGATGAAATTAGGAAAAATATGGAGGCATTATCGTGATTAATATCGAGAGTATAAAGGGCAAGATAAAAAGCCTAGCAGAGAAGAAAATTTTAAAGTCGCAAGAAGTTCTGAAAATATATTTTTTCGAAAGATTTTTAGAAAGACTATCTAAATCAAAGTACAAAAATAATTGGTACTGTCAAATTTTTTGAATCTGTAAATAATTTTGTGTATAAACCTAAATCCTGATATAAGGATAAGGGTTAATACATTTTTTATGTATCAATATTTGTCAATTCCTATAGGAATAGAGCTTGTCTTAATTTTACTTGGGCTTAATAAACTGTCGAATTTTCATGAAATTTGCAGCCGATTTCATACTAAGTTTTTATCTTAATTAAAACTTCCTTCAAAAAATATTGATAATTGGAATAAGATTTAGTCCCAGCGACGAATCCTATAGGTCCACTTACTTGAGGCATCTACCATTGCTAGATACAAGCTTTTTGTAGTGCGTAGTCATTAGAAAATATTGTCATGTTTTTAGTAACTTTTCTTAATTGCCTATTGAAGTTTTCCATGGCGTTTGTTGTATCTTAGTTTTCTTATTCCTTATGGATATTTAAAATATGTGGATAATTCTGCCAAGTTATTTTTCTAAAAGTTTACACACATTGGGTATTTTTACCCCATTTTTCTTCAAAGATGTCTAAATTTGTTAAGGCTAAGTTTTCTGTTGGTACTTTGTACACTGCTTTTAGGTCTTTCATTAATTTTTTTAACATGTTTGCTATTTTGCTTCTTTTTATTTCTGTTTTTTTCTTGGCATAAAAATTCCTCCTGATTAGTTTTTACTTACCCTAATCAGGAGGTTTCTATACACAAAATTTTACACAGTCTCCGCCATGGTCATTTTTTCTTTATTTATATTCTCTTTTGTTCATTGAACAACAATCTAATTTTTATTTCCAAAAGATTTTTTATTTTCTTTTGCTAGATTTTCCAAGAATTTTTTCCACCTATTTTTTATTGATTCAAAGATTTTCATATTATACCTCCTCGGGTAATTATTTGTAAATTTTCTACAATGATAATACTTATACCAGAAAAAATTATTTTTTCAATTTTTTATATTCCTTTTTTCTATCCCATAATTAAAGACATGTGGAGACTGTAGTATTAATGTCAAGAAATTTAGTTGATAGGCTATAATTCTGTTGAAACAGGTGGCTTTTAGGATCTTTATAAGAAATCTTAAAGGCCTAATTTTTTGCTTTAAATTTTATTTGGAGGGAAGAGTACATTTATAAATTATTGTAGAGTCTCCATACATTGTGGATATTTTAGGTGGATTGTACAGAGAGAATTCAAATTTGTAGATATAAATGAGATGAGCTAGTAAGAAAAAACAATAAAAATTATTTTAAGAGATAGAGGAAAAACACATTGATAATATTCTATATGAATGTATAATTTTATATGAAGAGAGGAAGGAGGCTTACATGAAGGATAAATATATAGAGATATCAAAAAAATTAAAAGTTTTGAGTGATCCAAAACGATTAGAAATTATAGACATGTTATCTTGCAATGAGCTCTGTGCCTGTGAGATATTAGAGAAATTTGATATAACGCAACCAACCTTATCTAATGATATGAAAAGATTAGAGGATGCTAATCTAGTTATCAGTCGAAGAGAGGGAAAAAACATATATTACATTGCAAATAAGAAGATTTTAAATGAGATGCAATCAAACTTAAAGGAGATATTTTATAGTGGAGAGGATTGTATTTGTCATGCTAGGAGCTAGTAGATTTTTTGCAATATACATAGAAATATTTAAATGTATCTATATAAGATAGGAGAACAACTATGGTAAAAAATAAGGATAAAGGAATTAATGTATTTCAAAAATACCTAACTTTATGGGTATTGTTTTGTATGATTGTTGGGGTGCTTATAGGAAAATATATACCTATAATCCCATCTGCTTTAGGTAAAATTCAAATTGCTGGTATATCTGTGCCGATAGCAATATTAATTTGGATTATGATTTATCCAATGATGATGAAAGTAGATTTTCAAAGTATTAAAAGAGTTAGAGAAAATCCAAAAGGTTTATTTGTAACATGGGCTGTTAATTGGCTAATAAAACCATTTACTATGTTTGGAATAGCTTATTTGTTTTTCTTTATTATATTTAAAAGTATCATTCCTAATGATTTGGCAGGTGACTATTTAGCGGGAGCTGTTTTGCTCGGAGCTGCACCATGTACTGCTATGGTTTTTGTGTGGTCGACTCTTACAAAGGGTGACCCTGCTTATACTGTGGTTCAAGTAGCTACAAATGATTTAATAATTTTAATTGCTTTTGTACCTATAGTGAAGTTTTTATTAGGTGTATCTAATGTTGTAGTACCATATAGCACATTATTTACTAGTGTGTTTTTATTTGTTGCTATTCCATTATTAGGAGGTGTTATCACAAGGAAAACAGTAATTGATAAAAGAGGAAAGGATTATTTTGAAAAACAATTTTTAAGTAAATTTGATGGAATGACAACAGTTGGTCTACTACTGACCCTAATAATTATATTTTCTTCACAAGCAAATGTAATTTTAGAAAACCCATTTCATATTTTATTGATAGCTATTCCACTTACCATTCAAACTTTCCTAATTTTTACTATTGCCTATGGTGTAAGCAAAAAAGTAGCTTTACCTTTTGAAATAGCTGCACCAGCAGGTATGATTGGAGCTTCAAATTTCTTTGAATTAGCTGTAGCTGTTGCAATAGCAATATTTGGGATGGGTTCACCAGTTGCATTAGCTTGTACTGTAGGCGTTCTTACCGAAGTACCAGTTATGTTATTTTTAGTGAATATTGCTAATAATACAAAACACTGGTTTTTAGAAAATCAAGAATCTAAAGTTTATGGAGTTTAGGTATGTGGAGTTTTATTCAAGATCAAATTCTAGGTATGAAATGGATCAATAAATTGATTGGAAAAATATTGACAAATCTTGGTCTTGATATAAGCACAAAACTTGGAGGAAGCTTACAATTTTTAATATATGATGTTATAAAAATTACAATATTACTTTGCGTGTTGATTTTTATAATTTCTTATATACAAAGCTATTTTCCACCTGAAAGAAGCAAAAAAATTCTTGGACGTTTTGATGGATTAGGGGCAAATATTATATCTGCTTTACTAGGTACAGTAACGCCTTTTTGTTCATGCTCTTCAATCCCTATTTTCATGGGCTTTACAAGTGCTGGTTTGCCTATTGGAGTGAGTTTTTCATTTTTAATATCTTCTCCAATGGTTGATTTGGGTAGCCTTATTTTACTAATGAGCATCTTTGGAGCCAAAATTGCCCTAGCATATGTAGTCTTAGGGCTAATTATTGCTGTAATTGGTGGTAGTCTCATTGAAAAAATGCATATGGAAAGTTATGTAGAAGATTTTATAAAAAATGCTAGTCAAGTTGATATTAGCTCTCCAAGCTTAACAGTAAAAGACAGGATTGATTTTTGTAAAACTCAAGTTAGTGACACTTTCAAGAAAGTTTTCCCTTATATTTTAGCAGGTGTGGGTATTGGGTCATTGATACACAATTGGATCCCTCAAACTTGGGTGGAAAATATCTTAGGCAGTAATAATCCATTTGGAGTAGTTTTGGCAACTATTGTTGGAATACCCATGTATGCTGATATTTTTGGAACTATTCCAATAGCAGAAGCTCTATTGGCAAAAGGCGCCCAACTAGGAACCGTTATATCTTTTATGATGGCAGTTACTACACTAAGCCTACCATCATTGATTATGTTAAAAAAAGCAGTTAAACCAAAGCTTCTATTTCTATTCATAGGAATTTGTATTTTTGGTATAATTGTTGTAGGTTACTTATTTAACATTATTAGCCCTTTTTTAATATGACGGGGCAGTAAAATGAAATTATTAACAAGAAAGCAAAAAATACATCTCTTGGTAAAAATATATATGGATTAAGGAGGAAAAATGAGATTATTTGGTAAAAAAGACAAAAAAGAGAAAGACTGTACTTGTGGAGGCAATTGTAAGTCTTCTAATAACAAGGATGTTAAAGAATCAAGTTGTTGTGATGTAGATTACTCGTCAGAGAATATAGAAAAAGCAGAAGAAAAGAAAAAAGAAAAGGAGATAAAGATATTAGGTTCTGGTTGTGCGAAGTGTATTGCTTTAGAAAGATCAACTAGGGAAGCACTAGCTGAACTTAATGTTGAAGAATCAATAGACCACATTACAGACTTCTCTCAAATAGCAAGCTATGGAGTTATGTCTACTCCAGCCTTAGTTATAAAGGGAAAAGTTGTATCCTATGGCAAAGTTTTAAACAAGGATGAAGTGAAAGCTTTATTAGAAGACAATGGTGTAAATTAAAATGAGAAAGCCAAAAGTTGCATTTATATGTGTCCATAATAGTTGTAGGAGCCAAATTGCAGAAGCCTTAGGGAAAAAATTTGCTTCAGATGTGTTTGACTCGTATTCAGCTGGAACACAAATCAAAGACCAAATAAATCATGATGCTGTTAGGCTAATAAAAGATATATACAATATTGACATGGAGAAAACTCAATATTCAAAGCTCATTGATGATTTGCCAGATATTGATATATCGATTACTATGGGCTGTGATGTAATTTGCCCTATTGTAGAAAATCAATATACAGAGGATTGGAATTTAGAAGATCCAACAGGTCAAGACGATGACTTTTTTAGGAAAATTATATCTAAAATAGAAGAAAATATTAAGGATTTAAGCCTTAGAATTAAGAAAAATGAAATTGGTTTGAATGAAAAATAGAAGTTGATTTTTGAACAAATCATTAATTGTTCTTTAATAGCTATAATTCCTATCTGGTAGAGATTTATCATTATAATGCCAGTAGGAAGATATAGCTTTTTTACATATTTTCAATTTTAAAACCTTTCAATTAAGATCTCATTTTTAATATTCCTAATTGGATAGGAACTGCTATTATTAATTTTCACAAGGTATAATATTAGTATAAGATTAATATAAAGATTTATTAGGATAGTTTATATTAAAAGGAGGATTGCAAGTGATTGACAAAAGCAATAAAAATTTTTGGGATAAATTTGCTAGGCTCTATGCACCTTTTATGAAAAAAGATGAAGCAGTATATGATAAAGTTTGTGAATATATTTGTCCTTATTTGGATAAAAACATGGAAGTGCTTGAGCTAGCTTGTGGATCTGGTCAATTATCTTTTAGTCTTTCAAAGCATACGAAAAGCTGGTTTGCTACGGACTTTTCAGAACAGATGATTATAGAAGCTAAAAAGCGTGGGCAATACGATAATCTTACATTTGAAACAGCCGATGTAACAGCATTATCCTATGCAAATGAAAAATTTGATTGTGTGTTAATCTCTAATGCTCTTCATATCATGCCAAATCCAGATTATGCAATGAAAGAAATATATAGGGTGTTAAAAGCTAGTGGAATTTTGCTCGCTCCAACTTTTCTATGGAAAGAGGGGAAACAAAGAAAAATCAAAAAGATTTTGATGTCTATTTTTGGGTTTTGGATGTATCAAGAATGGAATAAAGAAGAATTTGAAGCTTTCATTGAGAAATATGGATTTTCAGTACTTGATATGCGACTAGTATATGGAGGTCTTGCACCGATTGGTGTTATGATTGCCGAGAAGGTATCTTAATATATTTTCTATTAGGGGTGGAAAATGACAAATAAATTATATTTATTATTGTTAGGAATAAATATTTTAATTATTATCGTAAATTTCAATCTTTTAAAAAATCCAAAACCTTACCCACCAAAAGAAATTGCAGAGGATTTTAAGAGTGGAAGAGAAAGATTAAATTCATATAAGTATGTGGGTTTGTCCCATTACCTTCTACCAAGACTTGCTAAAAGTGAATCAAATTGGATAAATGGAAATGAATATTGGTATAGGTCAATCATCAAGTTAGGTTTAGTAGGCCTTGTTATTAGCTTGATTACAATGGTATTAGGTGAGGTTTTTAACCTATATGATTCGCTTATTGGTTTGTTTATTATACTAATACCTTCAATTCTAGGCATGATATACATTTGCTATAGGATGGAGAAATATATTTTGAAGGACTAAAGTTAGGATCTAAAATCATAATTGTATGTTTAATGTTTTGATATTTTATATTCTAACTAATTGTACTTTTTGAAATCTTAAGATATAAGCTGTCGATTATAAAAATAAATGGAAAATAAATGAGTAAGTTATTTGATGAATTTAAAATCATATGTTTACAATTAAATAAAATTGGCATAAGGCCAACCCTAATGAGGTCCTTAGGTCTAGAATTTATTACAAAGATCGAATGGAATCTATCAGACATTGATATTCATGTGCCCGGAGACCCAAGAGGTTGGCAGGCTCCTGATGAGGATAGGATTTATGACTGGGATAAGATATTAAAAATAATGGGAGTCCTAGGATACGATCTTATTGACATCCATGAACATGAATTTCAAAAAAGTGAAATCAGTGTAGAATATGGAAGCATTAGTTCCCTTCATGATTTTGCTGGAATCTATGAAGAGGATATAGACCTTGTTAATTTTAATGGAATCGAATTTAGGATACCTAGCAAGGAACAATTTCTAAAAATATATGAAGAATCTTCAAAAGATTCCTATAGAAATGATAATAATAACAATAAAGATTTTGCCAAGATTGATTTTTTGCGAAGGGATATTTAAAAAAATTATTTATTTAATACAAAACTAGAGCTAGGGCTTTTCTAACTCTGGTAAAAAATTAAATTTATCTTCTAAAAATTATAAAATTTATTAATTTATTTTCAAATTTTTATTTCTTTTTAACAAGAGGGATCCTATAGTTGAGATTATCAATACTAGCACTATTGCCCCCAGTCCTTTGATACCAGTTTTTACGTTAGTATTTGCAATTGTCTTATATGAAGTTTGGCTTGTTTTAGTTTATGCTAAGCTTTGCTGGTCAACTGTCTTAGTGCTAGATTCAGTTACTACTTTTTCTTGACTTTGAATAGGTTCTACTTTTTGACTTTGCTTAGACTGATTTGACTTGATTTTTTTGATTTGTTATAATTTCAGAATTTGGCTTTTTACTTGCTTTTTTTCACTAGGTTGGGCATCTTCGAACTGTCCATCATATTCACCAACTTCTCCGCTGTTATTCTTATCAATCATAAATGAATATATCCATTCACTCTTATGAATTGGCAATTTAAACATGCCTGAATTTTGACTTCCTCTATGGTTAAAGGATATTTTCCGTCTATATTCACATTATCAAGCTTTTCTTTTTTATCATCACTTAGTTTTAAATAGGCTTCTTTAGTTTTACTATTATTATAGAATGCTGAATTTTTATATTTTTAAATGATTGATTCTTCAGCTTTTGTTTCTTCATTATTTATTGTATCCATACCATTCTTTCGTGTCGGGCTGACATGGACTACCCAACAGCGGACAAGCTCTGTCTGTACCTGCATGAATAGCTCCTTTGTAATGATTGCTTCGTGGTCGACTTCATCTTAGTATTGAGAAACGGCGCCGTTGTTCTTGATGCGCTTATTTGTTAGGAAATCCGTGGTATAGGTATTTTGAAGCAGCGCGTCATCCATGTACTTTTCGGATACAAAAAATTTAAGAGATTATAATTTTATATACCCTTAATATAAAAGTTAATAGATTTAGGAATAATTGAGTATATATTTCCACATGCGAGCCCTTTTAAGAATTAAAATTTTATCCATAATGACTACTCAAGTCTTGTATAATCAGTTGCCCATTTAATAAAAAACAATAATTAGTAAAATTACCCGACATACGTTTTAAAGTGTTTTAAGTCGGGTTTTTTATTGTCATTTTATCTAAAAATTCATATAATAAATATCGAAGATAAATTGAAATTTTTTAACAATATAAAATGAAAATAAAAACTAGGGGAGAGAAAATGACTATAAGTAAAGAAGATATGAAAATATTATTAAAATCTCAACAAGGAGAATTAGATGTAGTTTTGATGTACCAAGCACTTGCTGATGTAGTTAAGGATAAAAATGATGCGGCTACTTTTAGAAAGCTTGCAGCAGAGGAGGGTCACCATGCTGCGGTATTTCATAAACTTACAAGGAAAAATTTAAAACCAAAGAAAACCTTGGCTTTCTTTATGCCAATCCTTTATAAGTTAATCGGTAAAAAAAGATTGTATCCAAAAATTGCAAGGGGAGAGTATAAAGCTTCTGAAAATTATGCTCCAGTAGCAAAAAAGTTTCCAGAAATCGAAAGCGTTAGGGATGATGAGAAAAGGCACGGCGATATGGTCGCAAGCTTGTTATAAAAAAACTAATGCTTTAAATATTTTGCTTAGGTTAATATTTGAGTATTATATGAAATACCCTCGATCAGTAAAGCAAAGATTAAATTAAAATATATAAAGATATAAAAATAAGTTTTACAATTAGGAATCATTATGAACAAAACATTACTTAGCACAACTATAAAGACAGCTATAGCAGCTACCCTATCCTTACTTGTAGCCCAAGCCTTAGGACTTAGATTCTCATCTTCAGCAGGGATTATTACCATCCTTGATATATTTGAGACTAGAAAGGCCACTATTAAGGGTGGACTTAAACGAAGCTTATCTGCCATAATAGCCCTTGTTTTAGGGATTTTGGTATTTGAAATTTTTGACTACAAAACTTGGGCATTTGGCCTATATTTACTCTTATTTGTGCCTATATCTTTCCTATTAAAAATTGAACTAGGTCTGGGTCCTTCAAGCGTGGTAGTTACACATCTATTAAGCTATGGAGAAATTAATTCATCAATTATCTTTAATGAAATCGGTCTTATCCTAATAGGAACAGGATTTGCCATGCTTACTAACTTATATGCACCAGAAAGTCAGGGTGAGTTGAAAAAATGGATAGAGGATATTGATGGAGATATCAAGGATATCTTGATATTTTTTGGAGATACTCTTGTAAATAATTTAGATGTTAAAATATATGAAAGAAAGATCAAAAAGCTTGAAGATGACATAAACAAGGCCCTTAATCTTGCGATTATTGAAAATGATAATCGTATAGAAAATAGCAAGAATCTACTGATAGGCCTTAGCCATAGGGAAAGAGAGATGGATATTTTGATGGAAATGTATGATGATTTAAAATCAATACCTAAAGAATTTGCCGATGGGAAATTGATATCTGATCTAATGATTGATACTGCAAACAATCTTAGTGATACTGGAGATATAATTAAGGTCAAAAAAAGGATAGAATTTTTACAAGAACATTTTCATATGATGGAACTTCCAGAAACTCACGATGATTTTATCATACAATCATCAATTTTTCAAGTTTTCAGAAGTCTAAACCAATTTGTAGATATAAGCAAGATTATAAGTAATATTCCTAGAAATTAAAGGATTAAGTTTTAGCCTATTAAAGGTGAGAAGTTTATACCACCATCGCTCATAAGTTTTTAAATAAAGAATTTAAAGGTAAATGCAGCGATGACACCTATTCTCATGCTTATTATGGGACTAGTTGCTGTAATTTGTTTTTCGATAAAGGAATATTTACCAGCAATTATACTTTCTCTTGGAGTTTTTTCTTACCCTCTAATAAGCTTTTTCGTAAATAGACATTATGAGAAGAAGTATTAATAAGTAATTGAATAATATTTATAAGACCCGATGCTTTAATCAAAGTGTTCGGGTTTTTAAATTCATAGAACAACTGAATGATACAAAAATTAATAAAATTTTAATGTAAGAGTAATTGTTTTGTATTATTTAATTATTTTATATAGCAAAACTGAGCTATATAAAATATAGTATCTCAATAGAGGACCAGGATTTAGGATTATTTTAAAGATTAAGTTTAAGATTTAGTCTTCTAAATGAATTTATTAAGAATATTATAAAATAGGAGAGTAAAATATGGAAATTAGAGAATATACAGATTTTAAAGTTGATGAGATAAGAGATCTTTATGATGCGGTAGGATGGACTTCTTATACTGATGATATGGATGCCTTGATTAAGGGATATGAAAATTCGTTAAAAATATTAGCTGCTTTTGATGATGAAAAACTTCTTGGCGTGATTCGTGCGGTTGGGGATGGGTATACAATTATCTTTATCCAAGATATCTTAGTCTTGCCAGACTACCAAAGAAATGGAATAGGCAAAGCCCTCCTTGACTCTATGATGGATTTATATCCAAATGTCAGACAAATTGAATTAACAACAGATATAGCTCCAGAAACAATAGGATTTTATTCTTCTTTAGGCTTTGAAGAATTTTCTGAATTAGGCTGTTGCGGATTTATGAGATTATTGTAATAAGAATTAGAAGAATATAGAGTTTTCTAATGCCAAAGATTTTAATTATAGAGGATAATGAAGATATCGCCTTGCAGATGGAAAAATATCTGACTAAAAATGGCTATGAGGTAGAAATATCTGGGTCTTTTTATGAGGCTAGTTTCAAGTTAAATATCGACTTTGATGTGGCTCTTCTCGATATTAATTTGCCTGATAAGGATGGCCAACATTTGATAGAAAAATTGAAGGAAAAAGATATTAGGGTTCTTGTTACAACTGTTAAAAATGATGAGGATTTTATAATTGCCGCCCTTGATCAAGGGGCGGATGACTATCTTACAAAGCCTTTTTCCCTTGCTATTTTAAGGGCTAGGATTGATGCGGTTTTAAGGACTATTCCCCTTGGCCAAGATAAAGCTATTGCCTATAAGGATTTGAAAATAGATTTAAATGATTCAAAGCTTTATTATAAGGGGGAAAATATAGAGGTCACTCCACTTGAGTATGAAATCCTAGTTTTATTTATCAAAAATCCCCACAGGGTCTACACTAGGAGTCAGCTTTTAGAAACCTTTTGGGAAGACAGGGATAAGTTTGTAAATGATAATACTCTCACATCGACCATTAAAAGAATCAGGGAGAAATTAGACAAGGAAGTCATTACAACTGTCAGAGGAATAGGTTATAGGATGGACTAAATGATTTATGTATTTTGGATAATAAGCCTCTGCCTACTTTATTATTTTTTGGAAAAAAGGAAGAAAAATAGGATAAGAGACCTTATTAATTTGATAGAAAATATGAGAAATCAAAATTACTCTATACCCATGAAGCAGGATGATTTTTCTCTTCTTGAGGATAAGATATATAAACTTTTTATAGAGATAGTTGAGGCTAAGGAAACGTCCACTAGAAATAGCCAAAAGCAAGTAGAATATCTAGAAGACATAGCCCATCAGATAAAAACTCCTATCACATCCATGGTTTTTTCTATAGAAAATCTAGAAATGGATTATCCTACAAATGAAGATATTGAGATTTTAAAAAGGCAGACCCTAAGATTAAATTCTCTATCGGATATCCTGCTCAAATTATCAAGCCTAGATGCTAATAAGGATCTAATGAAAATGGAAGAGATACGTTTGGATGAATTAGTGGCCTACGCTCTTGATACCTTATCTTTAAAAGAGTCTACTAAATTAGAAATTAATAATGATTTAAAAGAAAATATAATCTATGGAGATTTTTATTGGTTGGCTGAAGCCCTTATCAATATTTTTAAAAATGCTGATAATAGGCCAAATTGCCAAAAAATCAGCCTTTCATCTTACAAAAACCCTCTCTACACAAATCTGATTATTGAAGATGATGGGGGAGGAATCGATGAAGATAATATAAAAAAGATATTCAAACGATTTTATAAGACTCCTGATTCTAGAGGTTTTGGAATTGGTCTTGCCATGGCTAAGACTATTGTAGAGAAAAATAATGGGGAAATATCTGTGACCAATTCTGACAAAGGAGCAAGCTTTGAAATAAAATTCTACAATGTCACCTAAAAATCACTTTACTTTTATATACTTAGCTTAAGAAAGGCAGGAAAGTATGGAAATATTAAAAGTAGAAAATTTAAGAAAAGAATATGGTGATGGAAATTCTAAGGTGGTGGCCCTAGATGGGGTAGACCTTAGTATAGAAAGAGGTGAATTTGTAGCCATTGTAGGCCCTAGTGGGTCAGGTAAATCTACCCTCTTACATATTATAGGAGGAGTAGATAGTCCCACTTCTGGAAAGGTCTACATAGATGGCAATGACATCTCTAAGTATACATCAAAGGAACTTGCCCTATTTCGCAGGAGGAAGGTAGGGCTCATTTATCAATTTTATAATCTGATCCAAAATTTGACAGTTAGGCACAATATAGAGTTACCTTTAAAGCTAGATAAAAGAAAAATCAATGAGGAAGATTTCTTAGATATTGTAAGTAAACTTGGCATAGAAAATAAACTAGATTCCTTCCCAAGCGAATTATCAGGTGGCCAGCAGCAAAGAGTTGCCATAGCAAGATCTTTGATCTATAGACCATCAATCATCCTAGCAGATGAACCAACAGGAAATCTCGATAGGAAAAATTCTAAGGAAATAATTGAAATCTTCAAATATTTTAATAAAACTCTAAAACAAACTATTATTCTTATAACCCATGACGAAAAAATAGCCCTAGAAGCCGGTCGAATCGTGACCATAGTGGATGGGAAAATAATAGGAGATGAGAAAAATGAATAAGAAAAATTTCCCTATTTTCATCTCAGTTTTTATAGTCTCCTTGTTTTTTACGGTGGTATTTTATTACTCATATTCTAGCGTATCTTTTACAAATAGGGAATTTAGGAGTGTGTATTACGAAGATGCTTATATAGATGGTGGTGTAAAAGAAAATGAATTGGAAAAGATTAGAAGCAATGAGTATATAGATGAAGTCGGCTTTGAATCGTATGATTCCATATCTGGAAAAATTGAAGATGATATTTTGGCAATATCGTCCTTTGACCAAGCTATTGCTAGTATGAAGGGTGATTATTCTTTAAAAGAAGGAAGATATCCTAATAATTTTGATGAAATAGTCCTTAGTGAAAATGTAATAAAAGATAAAAAATTGAGAATATCAGATAAGGTTGAAGTGGATTTTGGTCAAAGAACTTTAAATGGGAAAATAGTTAATCCAACTTATAAGCCAACTAGCGATGAAGAATTTACAATATCATCAAGTAAGGAAATGAAAATAGTGGGCATCCTAAAAGATAAGCCTAATGGTATTAGCCAAGCAAATATTCTTATAGATCCAAATTATGAAAATAAACTTACGGCTATAAAATTTAAATCTCTATATAAGGCCTATGACAATCAAGGTTTAATTGAAGAAGACTTGTCAATGCTCTTAGGGAGAAAAATTAAAGTTAAATTTGAACCAACAATAGTAGATCAGTATTACTTATATGAAGATACTATAGGCAGGATAGGGAAAGAATTATCAACGATTTTTCTTGTTGTTTTAGCTATAGGAATATTTGTATTTTTCAATAAAAATATATTTTTTGTATGGTCTTTAGAAAAAATTAAAGTCCTATCCATGTACAAGTCAATCGGCAGTACAGATTTTCAGATACTTGGCATGCTTTTTAAAGAAGCTGTCATGATATCAATATTGCCACTCTCACTTGGCCATATTGTTGGATATGTTTTTATAAGATACTACTTTAGGGCAATCAACAATAATTTTGGCATTGATATTCCAACATCTGTTGATTTTAATTTATTATTAAGCCTAGCTATAATATTGATATCTTTGTTGATAATATTTATTTCTTTGGCATTTACTTTAAGAAAAATAAAGAAAATTGAAATAATAGATGGTCTAAAGGGTATTATAAATCTTAAAAAATCTAAAAAGAAAAGGGCTAATACTATTTTTAAAGAGCTAAGGATAAATAATCTAGCAAGCATTAAATCTCAATCATATATTTCAACCATAGGAGTCTTAATAATTTCAGTTCTATTTGTCTTCATATCATTCTCAAGTTATTCTGTAGATTGGGGATTATATGAAGATGATTATAATTTAACAGTTGATTATTGGAGCAAAGACCCTAGCTTGCCTGCTAACCTTCAAGCAATAGATACAAGTATTGACTCCAAAAAATCATTTATCTACCAGCAAAGAAACTTATCTATAGAAAATAATTTAGATTTTTCTGAAGATTTTTTTTCTAATAATTTGGATGAATTTTTATATGAATTAAATGGTCGTGGGGAAGATAATACTATTCTGAGAAAAATTGTAGGCTTAAGAGAAGAAGACCTAAATCTCTTAGGAGGGAATAAGGGTGAATATATTTTATATAATATGATTCAATCTAATCCCGAAGAACCGCTAAGAGATGCCAAGATGGTTAAATTTTTCAAAGACCCTAAAAAATTAGACTTAATAACAGCAAGTGGACAGAAAACATCTATAGATATAAGCAAGAATATAGATGACTTAAAAGATTTAACTATGAAGGTAAATAGAGGCTCTGTATGTATTTTTACAGATTTTGATACTTATTTTAAATTATTAGAAGCAACGGGTAATGGTAATCTTGTAAATTATCCTTTCACCCTAAAAATGCAAGTAAATCCAAATAAAATTGAGCCTAGCAAAGAAGCAATAAAGAAATTTTTAGACCAAAATCCAAGAACAGATGAAAGTTTTGAAATCCATAGCGCTGGTGATAGAGCTGATGAAGATGATAAACTTTTAGGAGGACTTTTAAGTATAAACTTTATCATGGCTAGCATAATTCTTGCCCTAAATTTCACAAATGGTTATGCTTCTATAAATTCAAGCTTGATGGCAAGGAAAAGAGAGATAGGCAATCTATATTCTATAGGAATAGAAAAAGATGATTTGAAAAAAATACTTGAACAAGAATTCATATTTGAACAAGTAAAGTCTTTTGCCTTGGCAATATTAGTAACTTTTGCTGTTATTATTAGCTTGTCAATTCTATCTCCGAGATATTCTTTATTAGTATTTATAAAATACTACAACCACTTGGCCTTCCTAGGATTTTCTCTCCTAGTTTATGCCATAAATATATTAATCTACCACCTATCCCTTAAAAGAATATTAGATAAACCAACTATAGATTTGATAAGGGCAGATTAATTTGAAATTAAGAGGGCTCGGTTTTGAGCCCTTTTTAGGTTTTTATATATAATTCTTATCATAAATTAATTTTTTTAGGATTAATTCCTCACTTATATTTTATTTAAAAGCATAATAAGTAGGCTTATAGGCCTTTTCTGGGTATTAATTATAAGGAGGGAGATTATGAAAAGAATGTCTAAGGTTTTTGTAATACTAGGGCTGGCTACTTTTATTTTTACTGGTTGTCAGAAAGGTAATGATAAAGTTGAGCCAGACGCAGAAGTAAAGCATGATACATATATCTCAAATAAGAAGGATGATACGGAAACTCAAGATAAAAATTCTGAGTCAAAGCTTTCAAAAAAATTAAAACAAGTTGAGGGGGCAAAGTTAGGCTCAGTTTCTTCTTATGCTGAGGACAGGCAAGTATGGAATGATTTTATCGATAAAGACCATATAGAATATGCCAAATTGTATGACTATGGCATCCACCTACCAAGGATTCTTTTAGAATCTGATGATGCAAAGAAAGCCAACGAGGAAATCGATGAGATAGCCGCTAGAATTAAGGAAAAATATGAGGACCATAAGAAGGATATAGAAGGCAAGGAGATAGGGGCTTATGCTACATTTTCTGTTTATCAAGATGAGAAGGTCCTAAGCATAATGATTGAAAATTACGATAAGTGGAGTGGGGAATTTATACGATACAAGGTCTTTAACTTTTCGCTTCCTGATGGCAATTTCATTAGCGATGATGAGTTGATGGCAGATTTGGGAGTGAGTAAGGATCAGATTTTGCCTATGGTTGAAAATTCCTTACGAGATGACCAGGCTCTTTTTACCAGAATATATTATAGGGATACAAACGATTATTCCTACATTTATAACCCAAGTAATTACACAGGTTTGGTTTTAAATGACTTATGGGACAATTACGAAAATAAGAACGGTCAAATCTATATAGATGAAGTTGGAAAACCTACTTTTCTTTTTGATCAATATAAAAGCTCACAAATGGGATACTGCTCACCAATTTTAAAGCTAACTACAAATGCTTTTGACCAAAATCCTATTTCTGACGAGTATATAAAGATGGCTAGAAAGTTTGGAATAGACCCAAATGATGATAAGTATAAGGCCTTTATGATTTATCTCGGAGGAGCTGTGGATGAGGATAGCTTAAAAGATACCTTAGAAAAGCTTGATGTTTGGACAAGTAACTTATTTAATTATAAAGATCCAAGTATGCTTGTAACCATCAAAGAGAGCCAAGTAGGCGATCTGCCTTACCTAATAGGTGAAGAGTGCTATTTGTTAATCCCTAAATATAAAAATGCATCAGTTGCTCTTAAGGAGCTAGAAATATCAGAAGATGGAAAACAAAAAGAAGTGGATAATATTTACCTAGACACAAATGCTTGTTGCGGCCCGACATTTATTTGCCAAAATATGAGTGACCTTGGTCCAAATGGAAAAATCACCATAAGATATAGGGATGATGTCTATGAGTTTTCGCCTTCACTTAGTATGAAGGATGGGACAATGACCCTTCCAGATGGTGTTTTAAATGGAGAAGAAGTATTTGATTGGTCTAAACAAATACAAAATGAGGCATATTCACCTACAATGTATGATATAATGCGATCTTTGATAGGGGTAGGTTAATAAATAAAATTTCAAACAAAAGTTTAAATTTTTGACAAGTAAATAATTATTAAAAAATAAGCGGAGGAGTTTTAAATAAAATAAAGCCCTCCGCCTTTTTTTGTTTCTACTAAAATTAAATCTTTAAGGTAAGATAATTTTAAGATAATAGAGGTTCATTAAGCTAACAATGCAGGCAATATAAGGGATTTTTAGGAGAAAGTTATGAATTGGATTAATTCTTTTGAACTTATTTGTTATTTTATAGTTTTAATTTTACTTTTAGATATTATTAAAAATAAATCTTATAGGGAACTTGGACTCTTGATATCTGGAGCCCTAGCTGGTTTTTCCTTAGAGCTATTGGCAGTGAGACTTACAGATATCTACCATTACAGCAATGATTTTTACATAAGCATTGGGTTATCACCTTACCAATTTCCTTTTTTTGGAGGGCTCATGTGGGGTGGGATAAGTGTCGTTGCCCTAAGGATAGCCAAGAAGTTTTCACTTAGTAACATTATGACAGCCTTATTAAGCGGATGGCTGATTGTGAGTATGGATTTGCTATTAGATGTAGTAGCTATTAGGCTAGATGGAGGTTTCTGGGTTTGGGATGGTCGTCCTATAAATCTAGATATCAACCACCATATGTTTATGTCTGTAATTTGGGTGAATTTTTTGGGCTATATGTTCGAAGTGCCTTCAATTATTTACATGACTTTAAAAAGTTGGGAGAAAAATCATGATGAGGAGAAGATTAGGGTTTTGATGTCAATCCTTATTGGCCTTGGAGGAGTAGCTTTTGTAGGAGTTTGTAGCTATATTTCATTACTTTTAAATAAAATCACTGATGAATGGTTTGCTTATTTAGCCTTTCTAGCTATATGGATATTTGTTTTAATGAAATTATTAGCTTATCTAATGAATAAAAGAAAAGATATAATTATAAGCCATAAAAAAGACTGGACTGTAATCATATTTTGGTTTTGTATCTACACCTATTGTATTGGCGGATTATTTAAACTTGGAATAATGAAGGATCTTACTCTTTATGGAATATTTTCCCTTATTTTATTTATTTTGACAATTGTTTTAGCAATCGTGGAAATAAAAGATAAGCCCAAAGCTTTAAAATAATATAGTTTTAAATGGAGGATCTAATGGGAGAAATTATAGAGTTTCCAGCCTATAAAGAAGCAAAGGAAAAAATCACAGAACTTAAAAAAACTTTAACAGATTTAGTTTATGAGAAAGACAATCTAAAATTTGTTATTTGTGAAAATATCAAAACTCAATATATGCTTAATTTTGGAAGTCTTGAATACAATCTTTATAAGGCCTACTGCAAATATCTCCGCCTAAGGAGAAAGAAGGAGATGATTCAAGCAAAAAAGAACCGCCAAGAAAGCATAGATATTGAAACTATTGAAAAAGACCTGGACGATGAATTTGCTGAATATAAAAAGGTCTTAGATGGAAAAATATCCGACATGAAAGAAGCCTTAAAACGTTCAGAAATGGACTTTTTAACTGATGAAGAAGAAATTTTAATTAAAAGTCTATACAAGAAGATTGTAAAAAAGATTCATCCGGATATAAATCCCGCTATTACAGAAGAGGAAAAAGAGTTTTTCTATAAGGCAACTGATGCTTATAAAAACGGAGAATTGATGACTCTTCAAATAATTTATGATATTGTTATTTCTAATGGAGACCCAGATACAGAAGCCTTATCTGATAAAGCTTTGAAAGATGAAATAAAAAGGCTGGAGGGACTTATAGGAAAAATTCAAAAAGATATAGATTTAATCAAGTCCCAGCCGCCTTATACCTGGAAAGAATTTGTAGAAGATAAAAATAAAAGAGCAGATAAGCTAAAAGAATTGAAAAATAATCTAGAAGCTTATGAAGAAGCTATAAGAACTCAAGAAGAATATATAAAAGATTTAATGAGGGATATACATGAGTGATTTAATAAAAAAAGATGAGACTGGGCTTCTTGATTATCTTATAAATAAGGAAACGGGTCTAGACTTACCAAAACCTTTTGAAAGAGACATTTATCTTTTTGATACCTATGTGGCAGGAACAAGTCATATTCCAGATATCGAAGCCATAAGCTCAAAATTAAAAAAAGACGACCGCCTAATATTTTATAGAGAGATAGAAAATGAAGCAGATCCTCAAGCAATACGTATAGAAACCCTAAATAAAGAAAAAATTGGCTACGTCCCACGTCAAGACAATGTCATCTTTTCTAGATTGATGGATGCAGGTAAAGAACTTTTTGCAAAAGTCATCGACAAAGAAATGAGAGGTAAATGGCTTAAGATGGGTATTAAGATATATTTACATGAATCATAGAGGAGAAGATGTATTGCAATAATGAATGGCTTTGGCCTAATATATGTATTATGGATAGTCATAATTTTGACTTTGAATTAATTAAAGGAGATCACTGCTTTATAATAGGCCATCATATAGGAGATAAGAAATTATTAGAAAACTTAATAAATAAAATTTTAAGCACAAATTATAGATACTTTAATGTATTTGGTGAGAAAGCAAATATTTGGAGAAGATTAATCTCTAAAAGGTCAAAAGGCGAAATAGAAATAGAGTCAAGCCAAATAGATATGCTTAAGATGGTATATGACCTTGCAATGATATCAAGTCTAAAACCAAAGTCAATAAACTATGTGATATCAGATGATGAATATTTTACTGAATACCTAGTAGAAGATCTAGATAATATTTTTTCAGGCAAAAGTCTATTTACTCCTTCTGATTGGAAAAAAGTTAGAGATGGATTTGAATTTACATACAATAATAAGGATGCTATAATTAGTGTTGATAATGATATTATGCCAGGTTACTTAGGTGAGGAGAAAGTATTCGGCCTTCTTGGAGAAAGCATAATAACTGACTTGTTTGATGGAAAAAGTTTTGCAGAAATCTGGCCGGAAGTTTCAAAGATGGCTAAATAATTTACCTAAATTGCTAAAATGATTTTTGCAAATAAAATAAGAAAGAAACTCATAATGTATAAATTTAAAATAGGGAGAGATAGATGTTTAAGGTTAGGAAAAGAAATTTATTATTGATAGCAGGCTTTGTTTGGTTTATGGCTGGTTTTAATGTTGCGAGAATTGGCATTTTAGCTTATAGGTCTATTAATCATGCATGGTATTTATATTTCCTAAGCGCTCTTGTTTTTATGGTTTTTGGGCGAATGTTTTTAAAAATGACTAAAAATCATACAAAAAGAATTATGGCTTATGATGCTTATATGCCTTTTTGGAAGTTTTTTGATAAGAAATCTTATTTGATTATGGCTTTTATGATGACCTTTGGGATTGGGCTTAGGGCTTCTGGTCTAGCCCCAGATTTTTTTATAGGATTTTTCTATACTGGATTGGGCTTTGCACTAGCTTTGGCTGGCATTGTTTTTATTAAAAATTATTTTGTATCTGGTAAAAAAAATTAGAAATGGCTCTTAGGATGAGAAATCTTAAGAGTCATTTTTAGTTAGAATTTAATAAAAACCAATTTACCTTACTAAAATCACGGTATAATAATGTTGATAATAAGTATCAGTTTATAAGATATTATAATGTGATGAGGTTGTGATATGAGTATAACTTATAAATTAGCAGCATACCTTGTAAGGATGCTTGGTGTTAAAAAAATGTTTTTAAAAAATAAAGAGCAGATGCTTGAGTATGCAAGGGGAGAAAATGCAAAGGAAGTATTTGTTTTAGATAAGGCATTGAAGAGAGCTCATAGGAAAAATTATCATCTTATTGAAAAAGAGGTGATGGGCTATAGGCTAATTGCATATCAAAAAAATGAAAATCCAACTGCTGGCGCTGTATTATATCTGTTTGGTGGGGGAATGATTACCCAGCCTAATAAATTAGATTTTTCTTTGGCAGAAAGAATCATGGAAAAAACTAATAAAGATGTATGGTTTTTATTTTATCCTCTTTGTTCAGAAGATGTAAAAGTAGATAAGACTTATGAGGTATCTTTAAGGGCTTATGGTTTAATGACAAAAACTTATAAGGCAGAAAATATAAGTGTTCTCGGGTTTTCATCAGGGGCTGATCTTGCCATTGGGATTTTTTTACACAATAATGCTTTGGGTAGGCCTTACCCAATGCCAGGGAAAATAATATCTGTATCTCCAGGAGGAATTCCTGATCTAAACTTACCAGAAAATAAGGAAATATGGGAAAAAATAAATACACTTAAATATAAAGACATAATGGTAGAGCCTACATATCTAATAACTGCAAGGGAAATCCTAAAGGGTGATAAAGACTTGCCTGAATATATGCTTGACGGGACTAAGGGGGATTTTTCCAACTTCCCAAAGACATATTTTTATTATGGGTCAGATGAATGCTTATATGCCTATGCAGATGAGTTTAAAAAAGCAATGGATGCCTATGGAGTCTCCTATAAAATTATTGTTGGCGAGGGCATGTGCCACTGCTATCCTTTGGTGAGATTTTTTAAAGAGGGTAGGGATGCCCAGGATGAAATAATAGAATTACTGAAGTATTGAATTTATATTAGTACAAAGGCGATTACGGAAGTTTTTAAGGAGGAGCTTATGCTTGTAATTGAGTTAATTATTTTATGCCTAATATTTTTTGGCCTATGTTTTTTAGGGACGGGTACAGATGAGAAAAATTTGAAAAACTATGACTCCTACCCAGATGAGGTCCAATCAAAAATTAAAGAAATTTTAGATTATCAAGGGAAGTTTAAGGAAAGAAGTAAAGTATCAACATTTATAGGGAATTTTATAATATTTTCTATTTTATTTTTCATTCTTGGCTTAAAAATACGACAAGCTATCTTTATGAAAAACTTTATAGCCTTATCAATTTTAGGTCAAGGTCTGAATCTTTTTGACCTAATCATAATTGACCTCTTGTGGTGGAGAAATACAAAAAGAATTAGATTTAGACAAATTCCTGATAAAAATCTTTATCAAAATCCAAAGAAACACATAGAAGCCTTTTTAAGGGCCTTGCTTATGTATTTTCTTATATCCCTAATAGATGGATATATTTTGACTTTATTTTAAAAAGGTGGAAGTATGAAATTCCTTACTTACGGAAATAAAGATAATAAGTCACTCCTATTTATCCATGGTCTAGCATCAAGTGCTAACTTGTGTTTTGGAGGACTTTTGCCTTATTTAAAAGAATATTATGTGATTTTAGTAGAACTTGATGGGCATTGTCAAAGTGACTTAAATGACCTAGAAAGTATGGAAAAAGAGCTTTTTATAATAGAAAATTATATACTAAAAGACCTAAAGGGAAATTTATATGGTCTCTGTGGCTTTTCTATGGGAGGGACTCTTGCAGTAGATTTAATTAGTAGGGGAAATATCAGGGTTAAAAAAGTCTTACTAGATGCTCCAATAACCGCAAAATTGGGCCGGAAGGCATATTCTTTTACTCAGGCATTTATTATAGGAACATACATGATCAAAAAATCAATTCCAATTCCTAAATTTATGATTGATTGGCTTATGGGAAAAGATAATGATAGTGTAATTGAAATGACTTATAAAAAGATAAGTAAAAAATCAATTAAAAATGTGTGTAAGTATATTTTCCATTATCAAATAAATGAGAATTTAAGAAACTTTCATAAGCCTGTCCTATTTTGGCGAGGAAGCCAAGAGCAAGTCCCAGAAATTAGCCAGGACAATTTAATGAAATATTTACCACAAATGAAGGTGGAAATATTTGAAGGAAAGGGACATGGACAATATTTACACGAGCATCCAGCAGCCTATGCGAAAAAATTAAAAGCATTTTTTAAAGACTAAGGAATTTTATGAAATATTTTAATAAAGAATATTATAAGTATCTAACTATAAGGAAAAGTGAATTGGTACTGATATTAGATGGTGACCAAGAAAGGACTTTGGGTTTAGAAAATGACTATAGAAGAAACTAGAAAATTTTATAAAGATTATGATGACCTATGTGACTGTGCTTATTGCAAAAATTATATTAATGAAATAAAGAAAGCCTATCCAGACTTGGATGCTTACTTAGACAAGCTTGGAATTGATATAGAAAAGCCCTGGGAAACTCTGCCAGGAGAGGTCATTGGTGGTATGATTGAATATCTAGGAGCCCAGTATATTCTTATTGGAAATAAAAGTGATTTTAAAAAGGCAAAGTTAGGAGATATAACAATAGACCTTGAAAAATCTTTCCCAGATCCTGGTTTAGCTTGCGAATATTATGTGATAGAAGTAAGTCCAATAAAATTACAGTGGACAGTAGAAGGAGAAATATGAAAAAAATTTTTAAAGAATTTTCAGAAATAAATGGCGAATACGTTGAAGAAATCCCAGGCCAAGCACGTTTTGCCTACGGTATATCCGATATGGATGACTTTTTTGAGATAGAAGATATAATCAAATACGATGGATTCTATAAGGGATCAATAATAAGATTTTATGACTACCAAACAGGGGAAGTTTACTTACCGTTTGAACAAAAAGAAAATATAGCCTACGGGAGGCCGATTTATATAGGAGATATTTTTTACATCTTGCAAGTAGACTTTAATGAAGGTCTTGCAAATATTTATAAGTATTATCCAGGGGAAAGCTTGGAAAAAATTTTTGATTACAAAATCAAAGATCTATCAACCTACAATCTTTCCCTTATTGGTTTAGACCTCCATCTAATAAGCCAAGATTCTGACAAGCTTGAAATTTATTTTCCTTATAGGAAGACTCTTAAACTTGCCGAAAACGAGTCAGCTCTTTTGATAGATGATGGTAAGGTTTATATTAATGCTTGGATTGATGAGGGTTGGGATGACAAACGTGATGGGGCAGGTCAAGATTACCGCTACTATGATAAGGTCATTATAAAAGATATGGATTCAAATATCATTTCAGAGAGGATTGGAAATCTCCATCAAAGTCCAGATGGGTCTTGGTGGCTGGCTTAAAATAGAAAATAATTTTAAAAAGTACAAGGCATGAGGTCTTGTATTTTTTTATCTAAAAATAAGCAAAGGAAAATCCCCAGAATATTCTGGAGATTAATCCTAATTTATATGAGATTATTTATTTTTTCTCTTTTTATCATCTAGACCAATGAAGGCAAGTGCACTTGCTGCAAGTGTACCCATAGCGCCTAGGGAAGAAGCAATACCTGTTTTAGGGTTGTCAGAATTTTTGTGTCCAGGTACTTTGTTTTCATTAACTACATTTCTATTATTTTCTTCTCTTTCTATCACTTCACGAGCCTTATCGATAGGATCAGCTGGTGTGAAAGAGATAAGAGGAGTAGTTTTTTCTGGCTCTTCAGGAGTAGAAGGAACTGTTGGCTCTTCAGGAGTAGAAGGAACAGTAGGTTCTTCTGGAGTAGAAGGAACTGTTGGTTCTTCTGGTTTAGATGGGGTAGTAGGTGTAGTTGGTTTACTTGGTTTTTCAGATTTTACAGTTTTTTCATAAACAGGGTCTGTAAATAATTTTGTGTATCAACCTAAATCCTGACATTAGGGTAAGGGTTGATACATTTTTTATGTATCAATGTTTGTCCATTCCTATAGGAATGGAGCTTTTCTTAATTTTACACAACTTT
>NZ_JAMXSM010000020.1:0-33099 GCF_026131665.1 Anaerococcus sp. NML200574
GATCCATGGATCCTTAGGTTACTTGCCACCAGTTAAATATAGACATTTAAGATTAAATAGATATTATTAGTTAATCTTAAATTAGTACGTTCGATTTTAGATTGTACAAATAGGTGTTGACAATCCACATGTTTATGTGGAACATGGAGGACCAGTGCAGAATGGTCGAGCTAAGCGAGAAAAAACTGACCTCTAGGGCCAGTTTTTTTATGAGAAAGTATTTATAAAGAAAGTGATTACTATAGGATTGGTGAGGTTAACTGCAATGGCTAATACTATTGGAAAGATAAACATGGCCACATCGGCTGGGCCTTTTTCTTCGATTATAGCTTCCATATTGGCCATGGCATTTGGGGTTTGGCCAAGGCCTACACCACAGTGGCCAGCAACCATGACTGCTGCATCATAGTCCCTGCCTAGGATGTTGAAGGTGACTAGGCTTGTGTATAGGCTGATGAAGATAGCTTGCGCAATCATGATTATGACCATAGGGCCAGCTAGGCTCATTATTGCTTTCAGGTTGAGGTTGATTAGGGCTAGGGATAAAAATAGGCTTAGGGAAATATTGCCTACAGTGTCTATATTTGTCATATTTATCGGCTTTCTTAGGCCATCGTAGATATTTCTTACGATTAGTCCTCCAAATTGGCAGCCCACATAATATGGGAAATTGAGGCCGGTTAGGGCAAGGATTTTATTGATAAAAGTCCCTAAAAGGGCAGCTAGGCCGATTATGATTATGGCTTGGGTTAGGGATTCTTGGTTGATAAGGGCAGATATTTTCTTCTTATCAAGACCTGACTGGGCTCCCTTTGTCTTTAGGGTGTATTTATTTATCAGCCTTTTGGCTGTAGGGCCACCCACAAGAGATCCAGCAAGCAGGCCAAAGGTTGCAGCAGCTACACCTATTGATGTAGACCCACTAGCTCCCAAATCTTCCATGATTTTGCCAAAGCTTATCGCAGATCCGATGCCACCAGTCATGGATGTAGAGCCCATGGCTATGCCGTGGAGGGGATTTATGCCAAGGACTTTGGCAAGGGCTACTCCAATTACATTTTGGAGGGGCAAAAGGATTATTATAGCGAGTGCTAGCCTTAGTCCAAGGGACCCAGACATTTTGAGCATGGCAAAGGATGCTGAAAGGCCGATGGCTGTGAAAAATATATTCATGAAGAAGTCTTGGAGGATTTTATCGAATTCAAAATAGGCAAGACCAGCTTGGCCTAGGATAAAAACCACAAGGCTTATAAGAAGGCCGCCTATTACAGGGGCTGGGATGAAAAAGGTCCTAAGGAAGGAAAACTTCTTCTTTAGACCCATGCCTAGGATAAGGGCTATGATAGCAAGGCCCAGGCTTTGTAAGATGTCTAATTTTATATTCATAATGACTCCATTCTTATTTTATTAAGATATTATCCTTTTATTTCCCAAAGAAGCAATAGATTTTTTACTATATGAAGCGATTTGTGTACAAAATAGTATAATATATCTAAGCCTTATTAGTTAAGGATGAATGCAGGTGTGCCTATGCATGCCTAATTTGAAAAAATAGAGTTTTTGACTTTTTAATTTAGCCTGCTTTTTTAGCAGGTTTTTTATTTAATAGGAATTTGAGCAAAATTTCAATAAAAAAGCCCCTTCTCCTTGAAATAGTATGGTCCTTTATAATATAATTAGATAATAGGAGAAGTGTATGAAAATTTTATTTTACTTAGCAGGATTTGCCTTATTTTATGCGATGATAGGCTATCCTCTTACTCTTTTGATTTTGGATAAGCTTATCAAAAGAGAAAACAAACAAGATTATTCTATCAAACCTAGCGTGTCGGTTATTATTTCTGCCTACAACGAAGAGGATGTCATAGAAAAAAAGCTTGAAAACATAATTCAAACTGACTATCCAGATTATGAAGTGATTATTGCAAATGACTCTTCTACAGATAGGACAGTTGAAATTTGTGAAGAATTTATTAGAAATAATCCTGACTATGATATCAGGGTAAACACTGTCAAAAACCATCTTGGCAAGACCAATGCCCAAAACGAGGCGGTGGAAGTGGCAAAGGGAGAGATTATTGTCTTTTCTGATGCCAATTCTATGTTTAAGTCAAATGCCATAAGTGAGCTTGTGTCTTATTTTGTAGATGATGATATAGAATATGTGTGCGGCTCTTTGATTTATCACGAAGATGATGAGATTTCATCTGTCGTAGCTGAAAATACCTATTGGAATTTTGAGCTTAAGATGAGAAAAATCGAATCAAATATCAAGACCATAACCAACGGCAATGGGGCAATCTATGCTGTTAGGAAAAAGGACTACAGGCATATTGATCTAGTCAATAGCCACGACTATGAGCTTCCTTTATATGCAGCCCTAAATCACAAGAGAGCCCTTTATAATCCAAAGGCTGTGGCTTTTGAGAAGGCCGGTCAGACTACAGCAGATGAATTTAAAAGAAAGGTCAGGATGCAAAGAAGGATCCTTACCAATATATTTACCAACCTCAAGAGGCTAAATATATTTGAATATGGATGGTTTTCATTTTTTACCTTCAACCACAAGACCCTAAGATATTTGCAGGCCTTTTTTCATATAGTTTTATTGGTTACTAACTTCTTCCTACTAGGAGAGGGAGTATTCTACGGGTCATTTTTCTTGATGCAAATAGGTTTTTACGCCCTAGCAATAATTGGCCAATTATCAGGAGCAAAGAGCAAGATATTCTACTTCCCAAGATATTATTGTGCCATGATGCTTGCCCAAATAATAGGGGCTTATAGGGAGCTAAGAGGCTATTCTAAGCCAACTTGGGAAAAGGCGGAGACTACTAGAAAATAATGAATGTTGAAGTATTAATCTCTGCTATGAATGTGGAGAGTATTGATTTTTATAAGAAGTTTAATCTGGAAAGTGACGCCCTAATCATTAATCAGACTGATCACAACGGCTACGAAGAAATTGTTACAGATGATTTTAAGGTGAGGATGATATCGACAGATACTAGGGGCCTTGCCAGAAGCAGAAACCTAGCCCTACTTAATTCAGATGCTGATATAGTAATATTTGCCGATGATGATGAGGTCTTTGAAGAAGGCTACCTGGCCAGGGTCAAGGATGGATTTATTTCCTATCCGGATGTTGATTTTTTCGTATTTAAGACAATAATTTATCAGGATGGTCGAGAGATTATAAAGGTTAAGGAAAATAAGAAGCTTGGCTTTTATAATTGCCTGACCTATGGTTCTGTCCACTTTGCCTTTGATAGGAGGGCTGTGGCTAGGAAAAATATCTACCTCAATACCAATTTTGGGGCAGGAACAGAAAATGGTTCGGGGGAAGACTCAATATTTATCCTTGATTGCATAAGAAGCGGCCTAAAGGCAAGGACTAATACCGACCTTATAGCAAGAGTCTACAACGATGAGTCGACCTGGTTTGAGGGTTTTAATGAGAAGTTTTTCCTAGATAAGGGAAAGCTTGCTAGGGCCTTATTTCCAAAGGCCTATAGGCTTTATATAGAACAATTTTTAATAAGGCATCCAGAGATGTTAAGAAAAGTAGAAAAAAGTGCAGCACGCAAGCTCATGCTTGAAGGTGCTAGTCAATATGGAGGAGAAGATGGAAAATAAAAAATCGATGTTTCAAGCTACCTTGTCATCAATTATAGCCGGAATAATTGTGGCCATGCTTGTTTACTTTGGTCTGAATTTTGCAGGCTTTAAGGAATACAGAGCAAGTACAAAGCTTGTGACAAGTTCAGTAGAAAATTTAGATGAGGCAAATTCTGCAAATGACTTTGCAAATGTAATCAATTCTAATGCTATTAAACAAAGGACCTTGGATAATCTAAAGATAGATTGGTCCCTATCAAAATTAGATAGCAAGATGAAGATAAAGGCTCTTGATAACTCTGCAGTCGTTGACATATCAGTCACAGACACCAACAAGCTTAGGGCAGAAGATTTGGCAGATGAATATGCAGACCTTTCTGCAACAGTTATTAACAATATTTACAATACTGGTGCAAATGTAATGGAGTATTCTTATGAAAATGCCAAGGCTATTGACAATAGCCTAACTTATGCAGGTATTGCTGGTGGCCTAGGATTCTTACTTTACCTATTAGGATCTTTTGTATCAGTTAAAAGATATAATAACAAGCTTAAAAAACAAGAAAAGAAAGACTACAAGCAAAAAGAAAAAAAAGTTAAAAAGCAAGTAGAAAAAAACAAAAAAGAAATCAAAAAACAAGAAGAAATCAAGGAAGATATTAAGGAAGAAACCTTCACCCAACCTATCGAGAAGATAGAAGATAGAGAAGAAGACTTTGGTGAAACTAGAAAAATCGACAGAAATGCTATAGACTTGGCCAAAGAAGCGGTAGATGAGCAGGAAGATGAGGGAGAAGAAATAGTTTTTGCTTCACCTCTAAAAGAAGAAGCAAGCAAGGCTTCAAGCAAGCTAGAAATTCTAGGCAAGCTTCCTAAGTATAAGATTGGAGATTTAGATGTTTAGAAGAAAAAAAGTAGACGAGAGAAGAGAGATACTTCTCCAAGCCTTCTACAATCTAGAAGATAAGCTAACAAGCAAGCTTGATCCAGCAGATGCTATAGTAGCCTTCACTGCGACAGATGATAAGACAAATAAGATAAATACAATCTTAGTAATGGGAGGTCACCTGGCAGAAGAAAACGAAAGAATTCTAGTAATAGATGCCAATCTCAGGGCCGATGAGCTTGAGGAGATGAAGGGCTATTATAACAAGAGGGGCTTTGTAGATTGCCTGCTTGGAGATTATGCCCTTGATGAAGTTTTGGTAAAGGAAAATGATAATCTCCACCTTCTTATGACAGGTAGGGTAGCTGATTATGAAGATATGTATCTAGAGCCATCAGCAATCAAAAGTTTTTTTGATGAGGCTATGGTAAAATACGACTATATCTTTGTAAACACAAAGGAAAATATTGACATAGCAGAGGCAAATGTATTTTGTGGCCTAGCTGATAAGACAGTAATCCTAACCAATGAAGAAGCAACAAGAACCTATCTCCTTGAAGAATCTGTTGACCAACTAGAAAGCACAGGGGCTAAAATCCTTGGCGTGGTAGTTACAGATTATGAATACCAAAGCGATGAACTAGACGACTTATTTGGAGGCAATTAATGAAAAAAATCAAAACACTTTTGATCTTAGGTCTTGTAATTTTCTTAGCTTCTTGCCAAAATGATTCTTATGTATCAGTAAGACATCCCCAAGGAGAAGAAGGCCAAGTAGCAGAAGAGACAAAGAGCGAAGATAAAAAGCAAGAAGAAGCTGATTTGCAAAAAGAGGTAGAAGAAGAAAAAGACCTTGGCAGAGACCTAGAAGAAGGGGTAGAAGTCATGGTGAAAGATAGCGTAAATATGAGACTTGCTCCATCAGAAAACTCATCCATAGTAGCCGAAGTAGGACCAAATGATGAGATCCTAAACCTAGGTGAAACTGAAGGCTGGACAAGGGTAACAGTAAATGGCAAAACAGGTTATATAAGAAGTGACCTACTCATTAAAAAATAAATAACAAAGAAGGGTACTAAGCAAAAGAATAAATCTTTAAAAGGCTATAAGGCGTCTCCTTACTGGCTCAGAGAAGGTTTTATAATTCATAAGGCAAATATAAAAAATATTCTTTTAGCTTTAGGCCCTTATTTTTGTAAAAAAATTTAAAAGATATGTTATAATTAAAATAGAGAGGTTTAAATGATAATTGTATTTTTAAAAAATATCTTTATGCCAATCTTTGCGGTGACAGCTGTAATTAGCTTAATTAACTTCATAATAGATGGCAAAAGGGTATATGCCTATGTCAGCATTGTGACAGCTTTACTTGCCGCAATAGCCCTATTTATATCGATTATAAGCCCGGCTAGTGATTTGTTTGTGCAATTATATTTATTGTTATTTTTATTATCAATATCCCTAGTCATTATGGCTTTAAAAAAGCAAATCGATGCTTTTACCCTGATCGGTATAATTTTGATGGTTGTGATGTTGTATCTATTACTAAAATTCCCATTGGTATGAAAGAGGATTAAATGATTAATATCAAAAATTTAAGAAAAGTTTATGAAAATGGCTATGAAGCCTTAAAATCTGTCAATCTGGATATAGAAGAAGGAGCCCTTGTGACCCTTCTTGGTCCTTCTGGTTGTGGTAAGTCTACAATCCTAAATATTATAGCGGGTATACTTGACCCAACTGAGGGAGATATCCTATTTGATAATGATTCGATTGTAAATCTTCACCCAAAAGATCGTGATATAGGAATGGTATTTCAAAATTATGCCCTATATCCGCATATGACAGTCCTTGAAAATATAATCTTTCCCCTAACTGTTGGTGAGCATAAGATTAAAAAGGAAGAAGCTATTAAAAGAGCCCAAAAATATATGGACCTTACCTATATTACAGATATAAAGGATAAGAAGCCTAGCCAAATATCTGGTGGTCAACAACAAAGGGTTGCAATAGCAAGAGCTTTAGTTAAAAATCCTAAGACCCTACTTCTAGATGAGCCTTTAAGTAACCTGGATGCTAGGCTAAGGCTATCTATCAGAGAAGAGATTAGAAATATTGTAAAATCTGTAGGGGTTACTACAGTATTTGTAACCCACGACCAAGAAGAAGCCCTATCAATTAGTGACTACATAGCCCTAATGGATAAGGGTGTCATCCAACAATTTGATAAGCCACAAAATCTATATCTAGAGCCTGCAAATCTCTTTGTAGCTAAATTTATAGGCAATCCTATAATAAATATTTACGAGCTTGATAATACAAAAGATTCTATAAGCAGGGACAATCTATTCTTAGATAAATCAAAGCTTATCGAAGATAGAAAAAAGGCAAGTCTTGATAAGGATACCTACCTAGTAGGGATTAGGCCAGAGCATTTCAAGCTTGATCCAAATGGGGATCTAGAAATAGAAGTAGAAACTAGGGAAATGATAGGTCGTTATATGATCTTGCATTTTAATATCCTAGGCCAGGCATCAAGGATGGTTGTCGATTCAGCCCTTGATATAAAAGATGGGGAAAAGATTAGAGTTTCAATTGATCATAAGGCAATCTATATATTTGAAGAAGATGGAAAGAGAGTCTACTAATGAAGAAAAAGTCCTCCTACAGGGCAGAAAAGACCAACAAGGCTTGGTTATACTTGCTTCCTGCCTTATTCTTTATACTGGTATTTAATGTATATCCACTTATTAGAACCTTCTACATGAGTGTTCACAACAATAACATCATGAATCCAACCTATGTTGGCTTTCAAAATTTCCCTATAGTCCTAAATGACAAGCTCTTTAGGCTGGCTATGAAAAATACCTTGATTTATTCGGTCACAGTCGTGCCTTTGTCTATAATCATTTCCATGTTTATAGCCCTAATCCTAAATGAGAAAATTAAGGGAGATAAGTTTTTTGAGACAATATTTTTTATACCTTACCTAACAAGTGTAATAGCTGTAGGTATCGTATTTAGGTATTTATTTAATGGCAAATATGGTTTTATCAACCACATGCTATCTTTTGTGGGTATAGGTCCAATTGATTTTTTAAACAATCCTGACTACAACATGCTAGCAGCCATTATATTTGGTGTGTGGAATGCCCTAGCCTTTAATATAATCGTAATCTTAGCTGGTCTTAGGGGAATAGATGAGTCTTATTATAAGATAGCCGATACCTTCGGGGCAAGCGGCTGGGAGCAATTTAAAAAGATAACCCTCCCACAGCTTACAAGCATAATTACATTTTTGTTTTTGACAAGTTTTATTTCAGCCTTTAAGGTTTATAACCAGATTTTCGCCCTCTTTAATGGCAAGGCAGGTGTGGGAAATAGGCTGATAACAGCAGTGTTTTATATATATAGGAAGTTTTATGTAGAATATAGGTATGGCCAGGCCATGGCTGCAGCAGTCCTACTCTTTCTCTTCCTATTAGTCCTAACCTTTGCTCAAAGAAAAATAATAAAGATGATATCAAGGTAGGTTAAAATGAGAAAAGTATTAAAAGTTTTATCATTCATATTCATAATAATAATGGCAGCTGTAACCCTCTTCCCATTTTTGTACATGATATCATCATCATTAATGAGTTTTGGAGAGGTGACACAGATTCCGCCTAAGCTTTTACCAAAGGCCCCACAATTTGCAAACTATGTAGAGGCCATGAAGGCAGCTCCATTTGCAAGATATTTTGTAAACACAGTATTTGTATCCCTAATAAATACTATGGGAACTCTGATAACAACAGTACTTGCAGCCTTTGCCCTAAATTTCCTAAACTTTAAGGGGAAAACAGTCTTACAAAATTTCATGCTAGCCTTATTAATGGTTCCTTTTGAAATAATAATTTTCACCAATTATTCAACCATAGCCAAGCTAGGTCTATTAGATACCTACACAGCACTAATAATCCCATTTTTGGCATCAGTATTTTATATATTCTACCTAAAAGAATTTTTAAAATCTGTCCCAATGGAATTTTATAATGCAGCCAAGGTAGACGGGGCAAGCGACTTTGAATTTATAAGAAGGGTTATGATACCGATGTGTAAGCAAAACCTATTTACCATAGGCCTGCTTAACTTCATCACAGGTTGGAACTCATTCTTATGGCCAATCCTTGTTACAAACACAACAAAGATGAGGCTAATATCAAATGGTCTATCATCATTTGCCACAGAAGCAGGTCAATTAATCCACCTACAAATGGCAGCATCAACCATTACAATCTTACCAATCCTAATACTTTACTTTATCTTCAGGAAGCAAATCCTAAGAGGAGTATCATTTGGAGGTATAAAAGGTTAATCTTGAAAAAAATCCCTAGAGGGGTATATATTTATTGTAAGAACGTAGCTAAATAATTAGCCGAGAAGCACCTTTAAAAAGGAGAAATAAGGGGTAAAAATGAAAAAGAAATTATCATTATTAGCAGCGCTAGTCTTAAGTCTAGGAGTATTTTCAGCATGTGGATCTACATCAAACGAGGCTCCTAAAGAAGAGACTAAGGTAGAAGAATCTAAAAAAGCAGAAGATTCTAAAGAAGAAAAAACAGAACCAGCCAAAGAAGGTCAAACAGAAATCAAATTCTGGCATGCAATGGGTGGTGGCCAAGGTGAAGCTCTAGAAGCAATCGTAGCTGACTTTGAAAAAGAAAACCCAGATATAAAAGTAACACTTCAACACCAAGGTGGATATGGTGATCTTAACCAAATCCTAGTTGCAACAATGCAATCACCTAAAGACCTCCCAACCATAACTCAAGCTTATCCTGACTGGATGCTACAATTTAGCGAAGCAGGCATGGTAGCTGACCTAACAGATAGGGTAAAAGGCGAAGGCGGCATAGAAGATTATGATGACATCTTTGAAGGCGTAAGAAACGAAATCGAACAAGATGGCAAAATCATCGGTCTACCATTTAACAAATCAACAGAAGTTCTTTGGTACAACAAAGACCTATTTGATGAACTAAAACTAGAAAACCCAACAAACTTTGAAGAGCTAAAAGAAGTAGCAAAGAAAATCAAAGAAGAAAAAGGCATTCCAGCTTTCGGTTGGGACTCTCTATCAAACTTCTACGTAACCTACCTTAAAAACAAAGGTGTAGACTTTGGTCCAGACTTAGATGTAACAAGCCCTGAGTCAATCGAAGCGGTTAATTATTACCTAGATGGTATAAAAGAAGGCTACTTCAGAATAGCAGGAACAGACCAATACCTATCAGGTCCATTTGCCAATGAACAACTAGCAGGCTATATTGGATCAAATGCTGGTGAAGTATATGTAAAAGAAGGTGTAGAAGATAAATTCACCTACGATGTAATGCCATATCCAGCTGATAAAGCTGTTCAACAAGGTACAAACGTATATATGTTTGAAGGTGCAAGTGATGAAGAAAAAGATGCAGCCTTCAAATTTATAAAATACCTAGCAAGCAAAGAAGCACAAATTAAATTTGGTCTAGCAACAGGCTACATGCCAGCTAGAAAGAGCGCTGTAGAAAGCGATGAATACAAAAATTCAGAGTCAAAAATAGCTCCAATCCTAGCACCAGCAAGTGAGAAATTATTCTCAAGACCACTTGTACCAGGCAGCCAACAAGCCTACAACGATATAGCAACAAAATTAGAAGAAATCCTATCAAACCCAGATGCTGACGTAAAAGCAGAAATGGAAGCATTCAAAGGTCAATTCGAAGCAGATTTCCAATAACAAAATAAGGACCAGCGGCAAGCTGGTCTTTTTTAGATTTATATAATATTAGTAGTTTATGTATAAATGACGTTGTTGAAATATTAATATGTATAAGTATAATACTATTAACCATGATTTCGAAAATCATAGCATGGTTTGACCATAAAAAGACGAGCCCTAACGCTCGTCTTTTTATTTCTAGGCTAATTATCATCTATAAAATCAAGCTTCGCTTGACCACTCCGTGGAGGGTCTTCCAGGAGCCAGACGGGCTAGCTTTATCTAGCCATTTGCAAATATAGTGGCCAGTCCTCAATGAGCTGGAGGGCTTGCTATTTTACATATATAATGATAACAAGAAGTCTAGCAGACTTATATTAAGAGTCGGGTATTTGTAGCCTGACTTTGGGACCAGCACTTAGCTGGTCTTTTTTTAGTACTAATTGATAAAAATATAACAATATTAGCCGAAAATGAAAAATCGTGATATAATAAGCTTAAGAAAATTAAAGATATCGGCTTATACCGGTTGATAATAGGGACTTTTGTAGGTTTTGCTACAATAGTCCCTTTTTTAAAAAATATTTTGGAGGAGATATGGCAAGAATTAATGTAAATAATGAAATCAAGACCCTTAAGAAGGTTATGCTACACAGACCTGGAGATGAGCTTTTAAATCTTACCCCTAACCTACTAGATGAGCTTTTATTTGATGATATTCCTGATCTAGAAAAGGCCCAGGAAGAGCATGATGAATTTGCGAAGATTTTTAGGGATAATATGGTGGAAGTTGTTTATCTTGAAGACCTTATGGCTGAAACTCTTAGTGCAAATGATGGCCTTAGGGATAAGTTTTTAAAAGAATATTTGGATGAGGCAGGTCTTGTCAATGCTGATATTTTCAAGGAATCTAAGAATCTTTTAGAAAGCATTAAGGATAATAAAGAATTTGTGGAAAAAACTATGGCAGGCATTAGCCTTGCAGAAATTGATGCCTTTAACCATCTTAGAGATAGGGTTGTAAGCCACGAAAGATACACAGCTATAAATCCTATGCCAAACTTATACTTCACCAGAGACCCTTTTTCATCAATAGCAAATGGTGTTTCAATAAATGCTATGTATTCTGTAACTAGGTCTCGTGAGACTATCTATGCTGATTATATCTTCAAATACCATCCAGAATATAAGGATATCAAAGACTATTATGGCAGACATGAAGATAAGCACATAGAAGGTGGCGATATACTAAATATCAACGAAAACCTAGTCATGGTTGGTATTAGCCAGAGAACTGAAATCGACGCTATAGAAAAGCTTGCTAGAAATCTAATTTTTGATGAAAATAACGAAGTTAAGCAAGTTCTTGCTGTAAATATTCCAAATGAGAGGGCCTACATGCACCTTGATACGGTCTTCACCCAAATAGATTTTGATACCTTTACCTACCATCCTGGAATTATCTCAAGCTTCCATGCAGTAAGCTTTACATCAAAAAATGGAGAACTTGTAAGCGAGCAGATGGATAAAAGCCTTGATGACCTACTTAAGGATGCCCTTGGTCTTGATAAGATAAATCTTTTGCCATGTGGGGGAGGAGACCCAATTGCAGCCCTTCGTGAACAGTGGACAGACGGGTCAAATACCTTAGCTATTGCCCCAGGCAAGGTTATAGTCTATAAGAGAAATAATGTCACAAATAGGATGCTAGAATTAAATGATATAGAGGTTATAAAGCTAGATTCTTCAACCCTTACAGTCGGTAGGGGTGGTCCAAGATGTATGTCTATGCCACTTGTTAGAGATTAGGAAAAAGTGGGTATAAAATATTTAAGATAAGTATTATCTTAGAAAGGAAGTATCTTATGGGATTATTTAAGAAACTTGCAGCTATAGCGGCGGCAGATAAGATTACCGACGCTTTAAAAGATGATAAAAAGAAAAGAGGATCTAAAATGTTTAAAGATAGCAATTACAAAGATAAACCAAATATTATTTCAAGAATAGCAAAGGGAGCCTTCCTAATAGGGGCAGGCGCCTACCTACTAAAGAAAAATAAAAAAGAAGTTAAAGAAGGTATTGAAAATGTCAAAGGCGGTGTAGATAGGGCTAAAGAAAAAGCCAACAGAGCCAAGGACGACTTTATAGATGCCTTTAATGGTGAGGAATTAGAATAAATTATTTAATGAATCCAGAATTATCATAGATATTGAAAAAAATGGTGTTTTGGGTATAATATTATTAACCAAAGGGATATTAGTTCCATTGCGAACGAAAAAAGGACGAGTTGCCGCTCGTCCTTTTTTTGGCTAGTTATCATCTTTAAAATCAAGCTTCGCTTGACCACTCCGTGGAGGGTCTTCCAGGAGCCAGACGGGCTAGTTTCTAACCATTTGCAAATATAGTAACCACTTACATTTGCCATAACGGAAATCAAAAGGGATATTAGGAAATCCATTGCAAACACCCCCTTTCTGCTATCAGATTGGGTAATGATAACATATATATTATATCATATTTTGCTCTAAAATAAATCTATAGCTAGGCTCACAGCCTTACTTTCCTAAGCTTAATTTCTTATAAAATTATTTGCAAAACTTTTCTTTATTTTCATTGACAAAGTATCTTTTTTTGGGTATTATATAGGAAGTTTGGGGTCCTAGATCTCGAAAAATTTATGGAGGTATTTATGTCTAAAGAAAAGAAAATCTATCATATTGATGACAAGGTTCCAGCTAAATTACTATTGCCGCTATCTTTGCAACACACTTTTGCAATGTTTGGGGCATCTGTTTTAGTTCCTATTTTATTTCAAATTAACCCAGGAATCGTTCTTCTTATGAATGGTATTGGTACATTATTATTTATACTTATTACTAAAGGCAAGGCACCTGCTTATTTGGGTTCCTCATTTGCATTTTTAGCACCAGGTACAGCTATTATTGCAAAACAAGGATTTGAATATGCGCAAGGTGCCTTTGTTGTAGTCGGAATTTTAGGTTGTATCATGGCCTATATTATCTATAAGTTTGGCATAAAATGGATTGATGTAGTATTGCCACCTGCTGCTATGGGTGCTGTCGTAGCCCTAATTGGTTTTGAGCTTGCAGGCAATACTGTCACAGGAGGTGCCATTGGTGCTAACCTTATGACAGATACAGCTAGCTCTAAGGACTTTATAGTTTTTGGCATAACCCTATTTACAGCCATCATCGGTTCTGTAGCCTTTAAGGGATTTTTCTCAACAATTCCTATCCTAATTGCTATAATTGTAGGTTATATTTCAGCTGTATTTTTTGATATGGTTGACTTTACACCGGTTCTTGAAGCAAAGCTATTTACTATGCCAAACTTCCACTTGGCTAAGTTTTCAGTAGAATCAATCCTTGCTATGCTACCGGTAATTCTTGTTATAACAAGCGAGCACATCTCCCACCAAGTTGTAACCTCAAATATTGTCGGCAAGGACCTTCTAAAAGATCCTGGCCTACACAGGTCAATCTTTGCAGATAACTTCTCTACAGCCATTTCAGGTCTTGTAGGTGGTGTACCAACTACAACTTATGGTGAAAACATCGGGGTTATGGCTATTACTGGAGTTTATTCAGTCCAAGTTATAGGCGGAGCTGCTGTAGTTTCAATCCTTATGGCCTTCTTTGGACCACTTGCAGCCTTCATCTCAACCATTCCAGGCAATGTCATAGGCGGGGTAACCTTCCTACTTTATGGAATGATTGGTACAAGCGGCATCAGGCTTTTGGTAGATCAAAGGATCGATTATTCAAAATCTATAAACCTAGTTCTAACATCAGTAATATTTATAGCTGGTCTTTCAGGCCTATCAATTAAGTTTGGGTCAATAAACCTATCAGGCATGGTTCTAGCATCTGTTGTAGCAGTTGTCCTATCAGCCTTTATGACTCTTTTAAGAAAATTAAACTTAACAAATCAATAAATTTAGCAAATAAAAAATCCAAGGCGATCCTTATGATCATCTTGGATTTTTTAAATTAAAGACCAAATATTTCTGCGCCTAGTTTTGTCTCAGCTGGGTCTTTGCCTTCAAAGACTATAGCTTTGACATCCATTTGGTATTTTATATCTCCCCAAAGGATGCCGCCTACAAACTTATCTCCATTTTTAAAGAGTTTGTAGATTTTTCCGTCTTTTTCGATTTTTTCTTCTTCAATACCTTCGCCAGAATTCATTCCTGCAGAAAATAGCTTGATATCACCAATCATTAGAGTTGAGAATGGTTTTGGTTTTTCATAAGTTCTATGTTCTCCAGTCATGTTGGCACCGGCAATCTTGCCCATTTCCATGCTGGCTGTCCAAAGTCCGATTGTGAAATTATCTATTTGAGCCACATCTCCTGCAGCGTAGATGTCATAGCCTTCTACTTTTAGGTCTTCTCCTACTAGGATGCCCCTGTCTGTGGCTAGATCTGAGTTTTGGGCGATTTCTATATTAGATCTTACACCTGCTTGGATCATGATGGCATCAGCTTTGATTTCTGAATCATCTGATAGCTTTACTCCAACAACGTGGCCATCTTCGATTAGGATTTCCTTGGTATTTTTGCCTGTTAGGGTTTCAATTCCCATCTCATTTAGGGCCTTTTCTAATTTGCCTGAAAGGTCTCTGTCAAGCTGTCTAGCTAGTAGGTAATCAAAGGCTTCTATTACAAGGATATCAAGGCCAAGCTTGTGAGCTGAATCAGCAGCTTCTAGTCCTAGGATTCCACCGCCGATTATAACTAATTTTTTCTTATCCTTAACATAATTTTTAAATTCTACTAGGTCTTCTGAGCTTCTTATTGCAAAAACACCTTGGCTGTCAGCGTTTTTGATAGGTGGGATAAAGGCATGAGCTCCTGTTGCAATTAGGACCTTGCCATATTCTATCTCTTCTCCATCTTCAAGGTAGGCAAGCTTCTTGTCCTTATCTATTTTTACAACCTTTGTGTTAAATCTTTCCTCAATGTGTCTGTCATTATACCAAGGGTCTTTCTTGACAAGGATTTCATCATCGTTAAAGTCTTTGGCAATTAGCTCTGATAGTCTAGTTCTCCAATAGGTATGACCTTTTTCATCAGATACTATGAGTATAGTCGCTGTATCTTCGTGTTTTCTAATTTCTTCTGCAGCTGATAAACCAGCTATACCATTTCCTATAATTAAATAATCGTACATTTACTATCCTTTCATATTTTGCTTATCTCTTATAATTATATCACTTTGATAAGATTATAACAACGATAAGAAGCTTTTATGGTATAATATTTCTATGAGAAGAGCAGAAATTAAAGATATAAACAAAATTGAATACATAATAGAAAATGCTAAAAAAGCCCTAAAGGAAGATGGTATAGACCAATGGCAGATTGGGTCTATGGATAGGGATTTTCTTTGTAATCAAATTATTAAAGGCAAGTCTTATGTCTACGAAGATAAGGGGGAGGTTAAGGCCTATGCATACCTTTCTGATGATAAGGAATCACCTTATAAAGACCTTGACCAGGATTTTAATGGGGAAAATTACATTACCATTCACACCTTTGCAGTGGATATTGAATCTAGGGAAAAGGGACTTGGGTCAAGATTTATGATGGAGATACTAAAGTATGGAATTTATTTAAATCTTGATAGCCTAAGGATAGATACCCACCATGATAATTTTAGGATGAGGTCTTTGTTAAATAAATATGGCTTTAAAAAAATTGGGAAAATTTTAATTGATGAAGAAGGTAAGAAAAAGCCAAGAATAGCCTATGAGTTAAAGTTATGATTAATGAAAAGCAAGATATAATTATAAATAAGGCAAGGACTCCTGCTGCAGTAATCGCTGGCCCTGGCACTGGTAAAACCTTTACCATAGTCAAAAAAGTCGTAAGCCTTATAAAAAACGAGGGCTATCAGGCAAATAGGATTCTAATTACTACCTTCACCAAAAAGGCTGCCAAGGAGCTTTCTACCAGGATAATTTCTGAATTTAAAAACGAAGGAATAAGAGCCGAGCTTAAGGATATGATGATAGGAAATTTCCACTCCTTGGCTCTTGATTTTATGGAAAAATACCCAGTCCTTGATGAGAATTTCCTAGATAAGACCATCATAGATACGGTGATGGAGACCTATATAATTGAAAAAAATCTGTACCTTTACAAAAAAATCCCAGACTATGATATTTTTATAGACTACAACGACGTCTTTGTCATAAAAAATATCTACGAAGAAATAACAAACAAACTCTACGATCCCCTAAAACTTTTGGCAAGCGAAGACCCAAAAGAAGCCTTTGCTGGCAAAATTTTCCTTACTCATGAAAAAATATTAACAGACAGAAATCTAGTCAATTTCCAGATGATTTTAAGGGATTTTTATAGGCTCTTAGATGACCCAGTAAGGGGAGAAGAAATCAGGTCTGACATTGACTTTGTCATAGTCGATGAATACCAAGACACCAACCACATCCAGCAGGAGATTGCCTTTAAGCTAGTCAGGGATAAGGAAATCATGGTCTTTGGCGACGATGACCAGTCCCTATATGCCTTTAGGGGAGCAGATCCAAAAAACTTAACCAATTTTAGCGACAATTTCTTTAAGGCCAAGGGCTATAGGGCAAATATTTATAGGCTTGATATCAATTACAGATCTAACCAACACATCCTAGATGGAGCGAGTGCTTGGCTTAAAAGCTTGGGTGCTAAGGATATAATAGATAAAAATCTCAGGGCCAAGGCTAAGGAATCTAATCCAAATACAATAGTTAGGGCCAGGGCCTATGAATATGGCAATTTATTAAAGGTGGTAAAAATTTTATCCACCTATATAAATCTTGGCCAAATCGCCTTCTTATTCCCATCCTTGGGAAATGATTATGTAAACAATCTCCAAGCTTTTTTTGAAGCAAATGGCCTAAGGGTATTAAATAAGAAATCTGCTAAATATTTTGAAAGAAGCGAGATAAGGGCCCTTGTCTTTATTCTAATGAAGCTAGTAGGTATTAGTCCATATTACGAAGACCCGGCCAATGCTTATGGCAGGGATGCCAAGGCAAAAATTGCCTATATGAATTATCTTTTTGACCTTAATAACGATTTGTCTATAGCCCAAAACAAAGAAATCATGGACTTTATAACTTCTAAAAATGGAGCTGATATACCTGTCACAAATCTTCTCTACCAAGCTTTAGGCCTTGATTATTTTAGAGCCTTTCTTATAAAAGATGAAAAGGAAATGGAAGCCTTAAGGGAGATTACAAATATTTCTGCCTTCATAGAAGCAGCAAGGGATTTTGATGAAATTTATGGAAGTGATAGGGGTGAAGATTATTACCAGGAATTTGTAGAAGCTTATATTTTCCACCTATACTCATCAAAGGCCATTGAAGAATTAAAAGACCTCGAAAGTCACAAGGATGCGGTAAATTTCATGACCATCCACCAGGCCAAGGGCCTTGAGTTTGATACAGTTTTTATATCAGGTCTTTATGATAAGCCAAGGGCAAATACCAATGATTTCCTAGCAAAGAGAGATCCAAAGGACTTTACTTTCGTAAAAGACTTTTATAGGAAATACTATACAGGCTTTACCAGGGCCAAAAACCTCCTGGTTTTGCTTGATAATAATAAAGATGTAAGGCTTGCAAATTTTGCAAAAAAATATCCTCCAAGCTCGATTTTAAAGACAATTGATTTTAAAAGAACCGAAGAAGAGAAGGAAAAGAAGACCCTAGCCTACACAACAGATATAGAAGTTTATAAATCTTGTCCTTTATCCTACAGATTTATCAGAAAATTTGATTTTAAAGCCCTAAAGACAGAAGCCCTCTCCTTTGGTACCAATACCCATAAGCTTGCCGAATACATGGCCTTAAGGCCAGAAGATAAGGAAAAATTAGAAGCCTTTCTTAAGGAAAATCCAAAATATAAGGAGCCTTTGGACAATTTTTCCAAAAGAGACTTTGAAATAGATTCTGTGGAAGCAAATTACAAGCTAGATAGAAACTTTTACATCCTCCAGGGAAAGGTGGATATAGGCCTAAAAGACGGGTCAATTTTGGATATAAAAACAGGTTCCTATAAGGAAGATTTTATCGAATCCTACAAAAATCAGCTCATGACCTACAGGCACTTAGTCAAGGCTACAGGTAGGGATGTGAACAAGATGTATCTTTATTTTATAGAAGAAGATAGGCTCATAGAAGTAGCCCCAACAGATTTTGATATAAATAAGATTGACAAGATTGCAAAATTAATCGATGAAAACCTCACCCTAAGAAGGACCGAAGATAAGAACAAGTGCAAATTCTGCCAGATGAAGTATTTTTGTAAAAGAGATTGATAAAAGTCTACTATGTAATACAATATAGCTAGGTGATAAAATGATAGATTCGCAAATGTTAAAGGGATTGATCGATGGGATAATCCTGCACATAATCAAAAACAAGGAAACCTATGGCTATGAAATAATTGAAGAACTCAAGCTAAATGGTTTTTACAATATGACAGAAGGAACTGTCTACCCAATATTGACTAGGCTTATCAAAAAAGGCCTAATCTTAGGCACCTACAGGAAATCAGACATAGGTCCTAAGAGAAAATATTACTATATAACAGATCAGGGTAGGGACTATCTTGAGGATTTTTACAAATCATATGATAGTCTAAGCCAGGCCATGGCAAATATCCTAGAAAAGGGGAGAAAATGAGAGTCGACAAGATGATAGGCAATACCGGCCTTGATACCAGGAAAAATATAAAAAGAAATGCAAAAAAAGGAGCCCTAGTTATAAATGGAGAGACTGTGAAGGATTCATCAACAAAGGTAGACCCTTATGTAGATGAAGTCTACTATATGGGCCATTTCGTGGAATATATAGAAAACATCCATCTAATGATGAATAAGCCAGCAGGGGTTTTATCAGCTACAAAAGATGAGGATCAAACCGTAATTGACCTTTTGGATGATTTTTACCTAGATTATGACCTATCAATAGCAGGTAGGCTAGATAAGGATACAACTGGTCTTTTAATTCTATCGACAGATGGTAAACTTATTCATAAGATAACAAGTCCAAATTCAAATATAACAAAGACCTATGAGGCCATCACAAGAGATCCAATTGATAAAAGCTTCATTGAGGAATTTAAAAATGGAGTCTATATAAAAGAAGACGATTACACAGCAAGGCCAGCTGACCTTGAAATTCTAGAGCCAAACAAGGCCCTTGTTAAGGTGACAGAAGGCAAGTTTCACCTTGTTAAGAGGCTTTTTTCAAATCTAGGAAATGAAGTTACCAGCTTAAAAAGAATAGCTATAGGAGATTTAAAGCTTGACCCATATTTAGATGAGGGTGACTATAGAGACCTAACTGAATCAGAGTTAGAGCTTTTTTCTTAGCTAAGATAATTTTATGAAAACACTTGCAAAAAATTAGTAAATGTGATAATATATTAATATGTTATAATAGATGAGAGAAACGAGCTTGATTAAGATTAGGCTCGTTTTGTGTGTTTTGAGGAGAGATATGCTAGATATAAGAGAAGAATTATATGAAAATCCAATAATAATGGCTATCAAGGATGGTAAAGACTTAAGAGAGAGTCTTAAGGAAGAGTATTCAGATAATAAATTAGTTTTTGTATTATATGGCAACATAGAAAGTCTTCCAACCATAGTCAAGAAATTAAAGTCTAAGAATAAGATAGTCTTTGTTCACGAAGGCCTAATAGAAGGATTGTCATCATCTCGCTATTCACCTAGTTTTATCAAAAAATACACAGAAGCTGACGGAATAATTACAACAAGGGCACAAAATGCCTATGAAGCTAGGAAGATTGGCCTTAAGTCTGTCTTAAGATTTTTTCTCTTGGATAGCTTATCTTATGAAAGTGTCAAGGATACAATCAAAAACACCTCTGCTGATCTTCTAGAAATTTTGCCAGGTATAATGCCTAAAATCATCGAAGAAATTACAGGCTGGAGCCAGGTGCCACTTATTGGTGGAGGGCTCATTAGAGATAAGGAAGATGCTATGGCAGCCTTAAAGGCAGGGGCTATTGGAGTATCATCATCAAATACTAAAATTTGGAAAATGTAAGGATTGGTTATGACAAAATATATTATGGCATTAGATGCCGGAACAACAAGCAACAGGGCGATAATTTTTAATAAAAAGGGCGAGATAATGTCTGTCGCCCAAAAAGAATTTACACAATTTTTCCCACATCCAGGCTGGGTAGAGCACGATGCTACAGAAATATGGTCCACTCAAATAGGTGTATGCACTGAGGCTATGGCAAAACTTGGAATTGAGGCGAAAGATATTGAGGCCATTGGAATTACAAACCAAAGAGAAACAACCATAGTTTGGGAAAAGGACACTGGAAAACCTGTTTATAATGCAATCGTTTGGCAATGTAGAAGAACCGCAGACATGGCTGATAAGCTGGTTGAAGATGGCTACAGGGGCATGATTCAAGAAAAAACAGGCCTTGTTGTAGACCCATATTTCTCAGCTACAAAGATTAGATGGATTCTTGATCACATAGAAAACGGCCAAGAAAGAGCTGAAAATGGAGAATTACTCTTTGGTACTGTAGATACTTGGCTAGTTTATAACCTAACTCGTGGCAAAGTACACGTTACAGATTATTCAAATGCTTCAAGAACAATGATCTTCAACATCCACACCCTAGAATGGGATGATGAACTTCTATCTATGCTTAATATTCCAAAATGCATGCTCCCAGAAGTCAAACCATCTTCTTATGTATATGGTACAACCTTCCCAGGCTACTTTGATGGCGAAATCAAGATAGCAGGTATAGCAGGTGACCAGCAAGCAGCCTTATTTGGTCAAACATGTTTTGAAAAGGGAGATGCTAAAAATACCTATGGTACAGGTGCCTTCCTACTAATGAATACTGGAGATGAAGCTGTAAAATCAGACAACGGCCTTGTAACAACAATTGCATGGGGTCTTGAAGAAGGCAAGGTAGACTATGCTCTTGAAGGGTCAATCTTTGTTGCAGGCTCTGCCATCCAGTGGCTAAGGGATCAACTAAGGATAGTTGATGCAGCTGATGATACAGAATATATGGCCACAAAAGTAGATGATACAAATGGTTGCTATGTAGTGCCTGCCTTTACAGGACTTGGTGCTCCATATTGGGATCCTTATGCAAGGGGCACAATAATTGGCCTAAGTCGTGGCACAAACAAATACCACATAGTAAGGGCGACCCTAGAATCTCTAGCCTATCTTACAAATGATGTCTTAGAGGCTATGCAAAGAGATGCAGGCCAGGCCCTCCACGAACTAAAGGTAGATGGTGGTGCAAGTGCTAACAATTTCCTTATGCAATTTCAAGCAGACATGATCCAATCAAAGGTAGAAAGACCAAAAACACTTGAAACAACAGCCCTAGGAGCATCTTACCTAGCAGGTCTTGCTACAGGGTTCTATAAGGATAAGGATGAAATCAGAGAATTTAGGCTTGTAGATAAGGAATTTCAACCACAAATCTCCAAGGAAGAAAGAGATAAGAAGGATAGAAATTGGCAAAGAGCCATCGGCAGGTCATTTGACTGGGCTAAGCACTATGAAGAATAAATTTGATTGAAAATCAAAATTGTGATATAATCAAAGTAAGTTAATAAAACAGAGATAAGCGAGTAAAAGTATAGCTACTTTTGCTTGCTTTTTTTTATAGGATTTTTAAGGAGCAAAGATGTTTGATGTAATAATTATAGGTGGTGGAGTTGTTGGAGCGTCAGTAGCAGCCCACCTATCAAAGAAAAAAGGTAAATTTTTATTACTAGAAAAAAATGAAGACGTATGTACAGAAACAACTAAGGCCAATTCAGGCATCTGCCATGGCGGCTATGATGCAGAACCAGGCAGCCTAAAGGCAAAATTCAATATTTTAGGAAATCAAATGATGGATGAAGAAAGCAAGCTTTTTGTCTTCCCATATAAAAAAATTGGAAGTCTAGTTTTATGCCACGATGAAAAGGACTTAGACAAGCTAGAAGCCCTCTACCAACAAGGTTTAGAAAATGGTGTAAAGGGCATGAAAATCCTAAATAGGGATCAGACCCTAGAGCTTGAGAAAAACATCACTGAAGATGTGGCAGCTTCCCTATATTGTGAAGAAGCAGGCATCCTAGATCCGTTTTTAATGAACATAGCCTATGCAGAAGTATCAAATATAAATGGGGTAGATTATAAATTCAACACAAAGGTAGAAAAAATCGAGAAAGCCCAAGACTACTGGATTCTACACACCAACAAGGGTGATTTTGAAACAAAGGCTGTAATTAACTGTGCAGGCCTCTATTCGGATGAAATACATAACCAAATTTCTGATACAAAATACGAGATCAAGGCCAGACGAGGTGAATATCTTCTTCTAGATAAGGAAACATCAGGTTTTGTAAAGCATGTAATGTTTAACCTTCCAACAGAAAAAGGTAAGGGAATCCTTGTTACACCAACAATTGATAACAACACCCTTGTAGGACCTACATCAGACTTTGTAGATGATAAAAACGACAGGAGATCTACAAGAGAGAGACTTGAGGAAGTTATAGAAAAATCAAATCATACAGTAAAGGATGTACCAGTAAGAATGGTAATCACATCCTTCTCAGGTAACAGAGCTCATGAAGTAGGCGGTGACTTTATAATTGGGGAAAGTGAAGAAGGCTTCTTTGACTGCGTGGGTATAGAATCTCCAGGCCTAACTTCATCTCCAGCCATAGGCAAATACATGGCAGACCTTGTAGGAGATAAATGCGGATTTGCAGAAAATAAAGACTTTACCTATGACAGAAAACCAATACCAAAGACATGTGAGATGAGCCTTGAAGAACACTCAGACCTAATTAAGAAAAACAAATTATACGGCAAGATCATCTGCAGGTGTGAATCTGTAACAGAAGGTGAAATAGTAGATGCAATCAATAGGCCTCTAGGTGCTAGGACTGTGGATGGCATCAAAAGACGTGTAAGAGCAAGTGCTGGTAGGTGCCAAGGAGGATTTTGCCTTCCACATCTAATGGAAATCTTAGCCCGCGAACTAGGCGAGGATATGTCAGATGTAGTTAAAAACTCAAAAGAATCTTACTATGTAGACGGAAGAGTAAAGTAGGTGACTTATATGAAAAATTATGATTTAGTAGTAGTAGGCGGAGGACCTGCAGGCCTTGCAGCAGCAGCCAAGGCCTATGATTGTGGTATAGAAAAGATCTTAATTGTAGAAAGAGATAATAGGCTTGGTGGAATCCTTAACCAATGTATCCACAATGGTTTCGGCCTTCATAGGTTTAAAGAAGAATTAACAGGTCCAGAATATGCTGGAAGATTTGAAGATGAAGTGGCAGGGCGTGATATAGATGTAATGCTAAATACAATCGTAATGGACTTTAGCCATGATAAAACCCTAACCCTAATGAATGAAGAAAATGGCATGTTTCAAATAAGGCCAAAGGCAGTAATCCTAGCCATGGGTTGTAGGGAAAGACCAAGAGGAGCCCTAAACATACCAGGATCCCGTCCAGCAGGGGTATATTCAGCAGGTACAGCTCAAAAATTAGTAAACCTAGATGGCTTCATGCCAGGCAAAAAAGTGGTAATCCTAGGATCAGGCGATATAGGCCTAATTATGGCCAGACGTATGACCCTAGAAGGAGCAAAAGTCCAGTGTGTGGCAGAAATCATGCCATATTCAGGCGGACTTAAGAGAAATATTGTCCAATGTCTAGATGACTTTGATATTCCCCTATATTTTTCAACAACAATATCAGATATAGTGGGAACTGACAGGGTGGAAGGAGTTTACCTATCACAGGTAGATGACCATATGAAAGTAATTCCAGGCACTGAAAAATATGTAGAATGCGATGCCATCTTACTTTCAGTAGGCCTAATACCAGAAAATGAACTAAGTAGGGATGCAGAAATCAAAATGGACCCAAGGACAAAAGGCGCAGAAGTATCCGACAGGATGATGACATCAATAGATGGAGTCTTTGCAGCAGGAAACGTCCTCCACGTCCACGATCTAGTAGATTATGTAACAGAAGAAAGTGAACTAGCTGGAGAAAACGCAGCAGCCTACATAAAAGATGAATTTAAAGGAGAAGGTGAAAAGAAAATTCACCTTAGGCCAGGCAATGGAGTAACTTATACAGTGCCTCAATATATAGCTCCAAGCTCAATGAGAGATGAAGTAGTAATTAGATTTAGGGTAAATAACATCTACCAAAAATCACGCCTAGTACTCGAAGTAGACGGAAAAGAAGTAGCCCAAAAGAGAAAACTAGTATTTGCCCCAGGTGAGATGGAAAATCTAGTCATAAAGAAAAGTGATTTAGATAAAAACAGCGAAAAAATCGAAGTAAGATTGGAGAGCTTATGATCAAAGAATTAACCTGCATAAATTGTCCTCTAGGCTGCACAATCAGCGTCACAGTAGAAGATGGACAAATCACAAAGGTCACAGGCAATACTTGCAAGAGAGGCGAAGTATATGCCAGAAATGAACTAACAAACCCAGTAAGAACAGTAACTTCTACAGCAAGGGTAGACGGAGCAAAAGAATACCTTGTATCAGTCAAAACTGAAGAAGGTGTTCCAAAAGCAAAAATCATGGAAGTAATGAAAGAAATAAACAAGGCCCACATAAAAGCCCCTGTAGCCATAGGCGATACAGTCATAGAAGACGTAGCAGGCACAGGTATAAGAGTAGTCGCAACCTCAAAAGCTAGTTAATATTTAAACAATTTAGTTTTTCAAAAAATAACTTTAATAAAGATTGAAATTTCAATAAAAAAATACCGACAAAATTTCTTGCCGGTATTTTTTTATTTGGATATCTCTTTTATAAATTTGTTTATATCAGCCTTGTTGACTCTTGTAATCCCAGAATGTTCTGAGTCAAAGCGGTCAGATTCTATTTTTTTGCCCTCTTCATCTTCCATGACTTCAATTACTCTAGATCTGCAAAATGATCCTTGGCAAAAGCCCATGCCGGCCCTGGTTCTTCTTTTGATTGAATCAAAGCTATTGCAAGGGATGCCTCGGTTCATAGCATCTCTTATTGTCCCTTCACTTACCTGTTCGCACCTGCAGACAAGCCTTTCTGGATTTCCTAGAGGAAGGTCTACTTTTTTTATGACTTTGTTAAAGTCCTCTAGTTCTTTATACTCAATAATCGCCTTCCTGTGAGGGTTAAAATCAGGGTCTTTTTCAAAGCTAAGTCCTAAATCTCTTAGGATATTTTCAATAATTCTTGCCACAGCAGGGGAGGCGGTGATGCCTGGAGATTGGATGCCAACTGCATTTATGAAGCCGCTTGTCTTAGTATTTTCGATTATGAAGTCCCCTGTAGATGAGGCTGGTCTTAGGCCTGTAAAGGACCTGATAAATTCTTTTAGGTTGATTACATCATCTTTTACAGATTTTTGAGCTAGTTTATAAATTTCAGCTAGCCTTTCTATGTGGGTGCTTTTATCTATTTCTTCTTCATCTATAGCATCTGGGCCTAGGAGAAGGTTGTTGTGGTAGGTCCTTGTAACAAGGATTCCCTTGGATTTTGGGCTTGGGGTTTGGAAAAGGACTTGCTTTATCCTAGAACCAGTGCCTTTTTGCATGATTAGGTATTCGCCAGATCTTGGATGGATGGTAAAGTCTGTTTCTGTAATCATCTTTGAGATTCTAGCCCCCTCAAGACCTGAGGCATTTATTACAAATCGTCCTTCAAATGACTTGCCAGTTTCAGTCCTTACAGTGAAAATGTCCTCATCCTTGCTAATATCTGATACTCTTTCTTCAAGCCTAAGCTGAACACCGTTTGAAATGGCGTTTTCCATGAGGGCTATCACATATTCGTAAGGTGAGCAAATGCCAGCACCCTTGCAATATAGGGCGGACCTAGCATTTTCTGACACATTTGGCTCGATTTCGCGAAGTTTTTTCTGATTAATAATTTCTATATCATCTAGGCCATTTTCAAGGCCTATAGCCATAAGCCTTTCAAGTTCCTTTTCATCTTCCTCATCAAATGCAAGGACGAGGGATCCATTTTTCAAAAATCCGAAATTTAATTCTTCATCAAGCTTCTTAAATTCTTTCCTGCCCTCATAGCAGATACGGCCCCTAAGCTCATGATGGGGCTCGGCATAGCCTCCATGAATTATGGCGGAATTGGCCTTTGAAGCGCCCATAGATACATCATTTTCCTTTTCTAGGACTAATACATCAAGCTTGTAGGCAGATAGCCTTCTAGCAATACTAGCTCCTGTGACACCTGCTCCTATAATTATAACATCATACATAAAAAATCCTTTCTAAAAGGGACAATATTTATTGTCCCTTTTACCTTGTTAGTTTATTTTATACTTGGAAATAAATGGTTGTATTTGCAACGGTCATTAGGGTTAGCAAGATCGCATTTATGAAGGATGGTAGATAAATATTTTTATTTTTATTATATAGATATTTAGTATTTATAAATGCAATGACTAGTGATGGAACTAATGCCACTAACAAGATGCCAGATAGGGCATCATTTGGATATAAGGCTACTCCTGTTGTAAAAAGTTTAGCATATTGAAGAACTAACCAAAGTAGAATTCCACCCATGTTAATAATACATGCATAGAAGTAAGATCTAAGCCCTGTTTTATTATTTGAGTTTATTATTGAACCTGCACCTGCTACTAAGTAGTAGATAAAGAATAGTGGCATATACTTAAGTGCAGATATTAAATGACTTGTTTCAAATGTTTTGAATGCTAATGACCAGATTCTAAAGTCTACTAATAAGGTTGCATCGATTATGAATAAAATTATATAAGAAACTAATGAGACAATTATAGCTATTATCAGAGATAGGAAAATTGTTCCTGGATTTCCTTTAAGTCCATATTCATATAGACCTACTCCTTTTTCATAATCTTTTCTTAAGAGGTATGAGTAAACATTAATTAGAATGCTTAACATTGCACAAATTAAGGCCCAAGTTACTATTCTATTGACTGTTGGTCCCTGAAAGACTGGTGAATCTTTAAAGACGTTAAATTTACTTAGAATAAATAAAACAATACTTGCACATAGACTTAAATAAGAACCTTTGCTCCAATAAATGTTTTTATATTCTTTGTTTAGAACTAGACCGATTACTGCTAATACAAACATAATTATTGAAATGAAGTTTATGCTCAACATTCCACTTGAGAATAATTTTCCTTCATAGACAGTTGAATATATTAAAGCTGGAAGTACTAGTCCAAATGCAAAGATAAGTTTGCTAGAGAATTTAGTCTCTAGACTTGTGTTTTCGATTGAAAGAGGAATACTAGCATCAGTTTTAATTTTTTTGAAAATTTTGAGATCTGATAAGAATCCTGCGAAGGCAATAAAGAAAATTGTAAAGCCAACAAGACCGATAAATTCAGAAGCCTCTTTGTACATCCAAGTTTGATTGTCGCTGCTTATTTCCTTTATTTTTTCTGATTTAAAACCATCGAAAGCTACATCATAGAAATCAATCATATCTTTAGTTGTTGCTTTAGAAAAGTGATTCCAAGGGTGTGTTTGATAAGGCTGATAAATTATTCTTTTTCCTTCAGATTTTACATCGTACCAGGTATCGCTCTTTGGATTTTCATTTTCTAGTATAGACTTTCCTTCATCAGTTTTAACATAGTCTTTTTTCACAACGCTGCCAGGTTGCCCTTCTTGGTTGAAGAAAAACTCATCAAATTGACCAGCGATTTTTCCTATGAACCTATCATCCATGGAATCTAATATCGCTTGATCTTCGATTCCAAGTATTTTTTGCCAAGTGTGGTCTGACCCAGCTGATAGTTGGGCGTATATTTTTTTAATACCAGTTTTCTTGAAATCTTCTTGGTCATACATAACAGCATTTGTTGTTGAAAAACCACCCATTGAGTGACCGCTTACTGCGATAACTCCGTTCTTATCCTTATCTTTTAGTACATAGTCTTGGTCATACATGTATTGAACTGCATCGTAAATCGATGTTGGCCAAAAAGACATGAACGAACCGGTGTTTTCGCTATTGCTCTTAGAATGTCCGTGGTCGTATTGGTCAAGAGCTAAGACAACATAACCACGTCTGGACATTTCAATAGCTGGTGCATCTTGCATTTCAGCTGAGTTTAAATATCCATGAGTAGTAACAAGTGTTGGCCTTGGATTTGTCTCATCGGCATCCTTAGGCTTATATAATAGACCTGATAATACCCCTTTTTCTGTATCGAAAGATATCCTTTTCACATCTACACTATGCCCTGAAGTATTAAAATAATTGGCTGATAGTGATCCTACAATAATCATAATTAAACTAATGACTATAGTGATTAGTAGTTTCCTACGGATTTTCATAAATAACTCCTTTGCTATAAAATATTTAGGATCATAGACAAAAAGAGAGCGATAAAAAATAAATCGCTCTCTTCTTCAAATTCTATGTAAACCTTTTCTATATTATATCATACAAAAATAATAAATTCAAGATGGGTATAAATCTAATTTCTTATGTATTTATCATCATTTGATCCTTTTATTTCTTGGCATTTGTGGACTTCCATTTTGACATCGTATTTTTCTCTTAATTTCATTATTTCGCCCATCATTGGTGATTGGTGGTGGATATCTAGGGCTTCTTGGTTTTTCCAGATGTCTAGAAGAAGAATCTCATCATCTTTTTCAAGGCTTTGATAGTATTCGTATTTTATATTTCCTTTTTGTGCCCTAATTCTATCTACTATTCCTTTTTCTGTCATTTCCTTGGCGAATTTCTTGCTGTCCTTGCCCTTATATAAAATATTAATCGTTAATGTCATAGTTTCCTCCTAGTAAATTTTTACCCAAATTTGAGTTATCAAATATTTTTTACATTTAAAAGGCTTTTTAATAGCTAATTTGGTTTATATTTTAACTTTTAAAAGTATATTATATGTAGGAAAATAGGAGAAATGATATGAAATGTGACCACTGTGGTGCAAATATTGAAGATGATAGCTTATTTTGTCCTGTTTGCGGCAATAAGCTAGAAAAAGAAGACAAGTCTGGTGCTGACTCGTCTAAAGAGAAAGTTAAAAAATCTAATATATTTGCAGAAAAGTTTAAAAAAATTAAAGATATGGCTAATCCTAAGCCAAAGCTTGAGGAGAAAGCTCCTAAAGCTTCGAATTTAAATGATAAGGGTCCTAGGAAGGATGAGCCTTTAAAAGCTAATAAGGCAGAAGCAAGCCCTCAAAAAGAGCCTATAAATAGGATGGATAAGTCAAGCAGAAGGTTTGAAAACTTGGGAGAGTCTAAGCAAAAAGCCAACCAAAGATCCCTTATTGAAGAAATCCAAGAAAAGGTATCTTTTAATAATGAAGCAAAAAAAGATGATTCACACCTTTATATTGACGAAAATAATAATATGGCCAAACAAGGTCTTGAGGAAAAGCTTGATAGGCTAATAGGTGATGAATCTGTTAAGCTATCAAATATAACTGTTTCTGCCGGTATAAGAAGGATTCAAGATAGAAATAGGAAGTTTGATAGGGAAAAATCTCTTGGAGACTTAAAGGATAGGACTGCAGGGGCCAGACCTCTTAAGGAAAAAAGTATTGTTCCTGTTGAAGAGATAAGTGATGGAGACCATAAAGCTGATGAAATTAAAAAAGATTCAGAATCTTTTAATCCAAAGAAATATTTCACAAATAGGAATATTATCTTAGTTGTAATAGCCTTATTGGTCGCACTTTTGGTAAGCCTTTTGTATATGAAGCTCCATAAGGTAGAAGATGTTGTCTTAAACCTAAGTGACTATATTACAATTTCCTATGAGGGTGAAGACGGCCAGGCTATACCAAAGGCAGGCATTGATAAAGATAAGCTGATTTCAGATTATCAGGATAAGATCAAATATATCTCAAGGAATAATAATAAGGATTCTTACCCAAGTCCAGCTCATGAATTTGCCGAAGACTTGACCAATAATGTCATCTTCCAATATTCAAAAGATTCTGGCCTATCAAATGGTGATGAGATAACTATTATGGCAAATCTAGATAATATAAAATTATCAGATAAGTACAATGTTCAGATAACATCAGCCTCAAAACCTGTGATAGTCGAAGGAGCAGGTGGAGTGGCAAGCGATGGTCAAAATGAAGATGGTAGTGTCGATCCTTTTGAATTTATAGATGTAAAATTTGAAGGACAAAGCCCGGATATAAGTTTGATAACAAGCTTAAAGGACGGAGCTCCAGAATACATGCACACAGTAGAGATATCTCCATCGAAAACAAGTGGAATCAGCGAAGGGGAAGAAATTGAGATTACACTTAATTATAGTCCAGATCAGATGACAAATAACTATGGTGTAAGTCTGAATCCAACAAAGAAGACCTTCACAGCTAGCCTAAGCAACGAGACAAGTGATGATAGCGACTCAAAATTCATAAAATCTACCAGCAGCCTTGATGAAAATCTCCTGGGAGAATTAAAGAACAAGGCAGGAGAGCTTATAAAACAGACAATCCTCTATAAAAATATAATAAATGTAGATAATGTCGAATACCTAGGCTCAGTTACTGGCTATAGCGATGACAAAAATGCAGAGATTAAAAATAGGGTCTACCTAATTTATGAAGTAAGCACATCAGAAAGACTAGCCGATATTAATTATCAAGGTAACTTCAAATATTACACTTTTGTAGAATTCCAAAACGTAAGCAAAAAAGCTGATGGAGATGGTAAATTCTTTAGCGGAGGACCACTTACAACAGATAACCAAATATTCCATAAATTCTTCGTAGAAAGTGAATATAAGTATTATCAAATTGAATATCAAGGCTTCGGCTTCATTGACAAGGTTCTAGCACATGTGGGAAGTGCTCTAGAAGGCTTAAGTGTCACCCAAGATAATAAGACAGAAATGAACAAGCACTTTGCTACAGGCGATGGAGTCATCGGGGAATATCAAGCTGATAACCAAAGGCTATCCCTAAGAGATGATGGAAGCTTGGTATATCAAATAGATAAGGCAGTTCACACAGGCTCCTACAGCGTAGATGGAAATACAGTATCAGCAAGCATAAAGGGAGTAAATGTTGATACACCAATAACATTAACCTATGATAATGGAAGCCTAAAGGCCGACGAACAAGGAGAATTTAGACAAACAAGCTTCCAAAAAATAGAAAACTTTTAATCTTAAAAGGAAATATGGTCAAGCTGTATTTCCTTTTAAAATGCAAAATAAAAAGAGGGAATAAATGCAAAATAAAGAACTAAAATCAACTTATTATCAAGTCTATCTAGAAAGTTTCCTAGACTCAAATAACGATGGAATCGGGGATATGAATGGTCTAGCAAGTAAAATGTCAATCCTAGGCCAAGTAGGCTTTAACTACGTCTTTGTAAGCGATATTTTCGGCGAAAAAGACGGAAAAACTGACTTTAATCAAATAAATCCAATTTTAGGGGATGATAAAGCTATAGTAAATCTCTATTGGAAGGCAAAGAAAAATAGGATCAAAGTAATCCTAGACTTTGAAAGCAGGGCCTTAATAGATAGTTTTGGCCAAGATGATTTCATAGGTGAATTTGAAAAAATAATAAAAAAATATCATGAATTAGGCATAAGAGGCATAAGGATTTTAGAAACAGATTATCTAAAAGAAATCTACCAAGATAAGTTTGAAGAAATCCTCAAAAATCTAAGGCAAATCTGTCTTGACCAAGAGATCCTATTTGTAGGAGAAATTGCCGATATAGATTTAATAAAAGATGATAATCTCCTAGATATGGTCTACTATTCAAAGGCAAGTGATCTCATAGAAAAAAACTCCTATGGCAAATTTTATAGGCTCTTAGATAGCTTACAAAACAATATAAAGGATAAGGACATCCACTATGGTCTAGACCTTACAAATACATCTCACCCAAGAATAATGGATAAAATCCTAGGAGAGACAGGCGACACCCTAGCCCTATCAAAGGCCCTTGCCATAATGATGATAACAATGGGCATAGTTCCAATCTTCTACCAAGGCGAAGAAATAGAAGCCAAGGCAGAGTATGAGCTAGATATAGAAAAGATAAAAGATTCAGAAATCAAAGAAGCCTATGAAAAATTCATAGAAAGTGGCCTTGACAAAGACCAGGCTCTAGAGAAAATCAAAAGAGAAACAAACTTCTCAAGCAAGCTTGCCATGAGATGGGACCCTACAGCCCTGGGTGGATTTTCAAAGGTGGAAAATTATTATGGAGACATGATAAATCTAGACAATAATTATAAAGACTACCTAAAAGATGCCGATTCCTTTATCTTCTACCTAAACGAATTAATCATGCTGAGAAAAAGAGAATCAGCCTTTGGTCTAGGAGATTACGAAAAAATCTTCCTAGATGATTCAGTATATGTATACAAAAAATCCTACAAAGATACAACTTATCTAATTTTAATAAATCTAACAGATGATTTTTACGAATTAGATGAAAAAATCTCAGAGATGATGGCAGAAGGGGAAGTCATCCTAAATAACAACCAAGACTACGAGCCAGAAATCCTAGACGCCTACCAGGCCCTATTAATAAAATTATAAAATATTCATGAAATTAAAAAACACAAGTCTAAGTGACCTGAACCCCAAAATCCGGAATACGGATGGAGGGGTTTTAGTATGCCAAAATACACAAAAGAATTTAAAATCAAACTAGTAACGGAATATTTATCAGGGGAATCTGGAGGCAGTCCGATGGTTGCTAAAAAATATGATATACCCGAAGGTACATTACAAAACTGGAT
>NZ_JAMXSM010000021.1:0-30331 GCF_026131665.1 Anaerococcus sp. NML200574
TCTTGATAAATCGCCCTTTTCTATAGAAAAGGGCCACCATCAATCTATAATATATTTGTATTGTAAGAAATTGAGCTACAACTTTTTGGGGGTACCATAGTCCCTCATCGGGCTCCCCCTTGCACCCCCTCCCCGTTACACCCCCAGGCGGCCCCTAAAGCGGGGAGCATGATAAGAAGCTTGCCTGCGGCAAGCCACTCTTTGTAGACAGAACTCCTTGTTTTAGCTATTCTTATCCTTACTGATTTTGACATTTCGATGCCTAAAAATCTCAATCTAGCCCAAATGTTTCTTTTATATGCACTCTATATCTCAGTAGTCACAGAAATTTATTATTCATTCGTGCTTCAGGAGATTTTCTTAACGGCATCTCCATTTACAAAATCTCTCGACCTTGGGAGAATTATTCTGTATTCTAAGAGGATATTAACGTCAAAGTATGGCTTAGGCTCGTTTTACTCTGCATAAGTCCTTCCATAGCTCAGCTTCGCTTCGCTAGGATAGGGCTATAGCCTTTGGCAAACATTGCGATAGATGGCTCTAAGGAAAAATGTCTTAAGGTTTACATAAATAAAATCGTCTATTATTTTAAATCGAGGAAGCGTTAAAAAATTTTGTTGAGCGTAGCGAATCTAAATTTTTAGCTGACGAGAGTTGAAATAATAGATTTTGAACCAGGATGAATAGCAGTCATGTACCAAAAGTTTGCGTAGCAAACATCCTTTTTCCCCGCGAGGGGTCGCTCGGAGGGTGTAACGGAAAGGGGGTGTAAGGGGGAATCCGATGAGGGAACGTGCGAAACGTTCCCTAGGGATTCCCCCTTGAACGAAGGGATATGTTTATAATAATCATTTATTATGTGATAAGATAACGAAGTAAAATACCATATAATATTGTATCACTAAAAGAAAAGTCTCTTGGGCCTCCCCTTATTACGAAGATTCAATAGTATATAAATATTATTAAATATAAGATAAAGTTACGAAGAAAAAATACCATATAATATTGTATCATTAGAAAAAAAGTTCCTTTAGGCGAAGTCATCAGCATGATGAAAATAATTCATAATGAGATTAAGTTACGAAGAGAACAACTTTTTAATAACATTATCTTGAATAATAAATAAAAATATTATTATCTTGGATAATAAAAAAGGGAATTTTTAGGGGGAAGCCCCCTAAAAAAACATTTTATAAAGGAAAGGGGAGAGCCCCGGGCTCTCCCTCTAACAATCTTATTGAAAATATGTTACTAAGCATCGCTTCTAGCAAAGGAATTTTTCATTTTATTACTTGCTTCATATAAGACCTTGTCTAAAAGTTTTAGGCTTGCTTTTTTAAGTCTATCTGCTATTTCTTGGTTGGCCTTTTCTAGTTCGCTTCTTAGGTCCTTTCCTTCTAGCTTTGCTTCTTTTACTTTTTTGTCGTATTTGTGGACTATTTCCCAGCCCATGGCTCCCATTTCTTCTTGGTAGCGTTCGATTAGGTTTGCTGTGTCGGCGTAGTGTGGGTCGGCTAGGGCTGCTATTAGGCGATTGGTCCAGTAGAAGTCTTCTGTTGTCACATCACCTGTGGTATCTCTTAGATAGGCTGGGGTGTCATCTACATTTGGATAAAATGGGAGCATGGCGTTGTAGACATTTGATCCTAGGGCTAGCCATTCTAGAGCTTTTATTCCTTCTGGCATGTATGGTCTTATTTGGACTAGGCCTAGGAAGTTGTTTCTATTGATGCCTATTGGTCTGAAGGCTCCCTTTTTGTCGGCGTACTTGCCATATGGGTCGTATTTTGTGCCTTGGTAGTGGTGGGAGAGGGCGTATTTTATATCTTCTGCTGTGATTTTTCTTTCTGGAACTCTTGACCATGGGATGTCATTGTCATCTGGTCTTATGTCTGCATTTTCCCCATCCCAAATGTTGGACCTTGGGTTGAAGAATCTTTGAAGGATCCAGGCCCTTGGTGTGTTGTAGACGTGGTCTGCGTCTGAATGGCTACCGAAGGCATCTCTTGGATTAAGATTTCCATCTAGGGATAGGTCTAGGAAATTATCTTTTATAAAGTCTTTTAAATCTTTGGAGCATAGGTGATTTTCGCCTTTTCCATAAGCATCTTCTAGGTCGAATGAGTCGATGCCTAGTTGGTTTGGCATGATTACATAGGAATCATCTGGGACTTTTTTGGCAATCCAGTGGTGGCCGCCGATTGTTTCTAGCCACCAGATTTCGTTTTCATCTTGGAAGGCTATACCGTTCATTTCGTATGTTCCGTATTCTTCAAGAAGGCTACCTAGTCTTAGGACTCCTTCACGAGCTGAATTTATATATGGAAGGGTGATGGTGACTATATCTTCTTCACCGATTCCTCCGATTATCTCCTCCTTGCCATCTTCTGCCTTTTTGTAGACTACAAGTGGGTCAGCTCCTAGGACTCTTTCGTTGGTGGTTAAGGTTTCTGTGGCTGTCATTGAGACGTTTTTCTCATTGACTCCGCAGGCTGCCCAGATTCCTTCGTCATCTACTGCATTTGGCATGGCTGTGTAGGACATTGGATTGTCTGGCAATTTTATCTCAACATGGGATAGGACTGATTTATATAAAGTTGGCTGGTCTTTCTTGTCAACTTTTATGAATTTTTTAGGACAATACTGGCCGCTGCCTGAATCTTCATTTCTAGCAACCAAGGTTGATCCGTCGTATGAGGCATTTTTACCTACTAATATTGTTGTACAAGACATTTTTTCCTCCTAATTTCTTATAGGATTAATATACGTCAAATTTTATTTCTATAAAATTTTCCTTTAAATAAATTTATAAATGTATTAAATTTTAATAATCGTATAATATGATTATAGATTTGAGGTAATTATGAATAGAGAAGAAAAATTAGAAAAAATTGTTGCTTACCTAAGAAGTGGGGAAAAGGACCCTGCTGATTTTAGGCTTGGTTTTGAAGTTGAACATTTTGTTGTGGATAAGGACACTTTGGAGTCTATTTCCTATTATGGGGAAAATGGCGTGGGGGCTAGCCTAAAAGACTTAAAAAATCTTGGCTATGAGGCCCTTGATGATTCTGGCCTTGCCCTAAGGGGCCATGGGGTGGATGTTTCTATCGAACCTGCCGGTCAATTTGAGCTTGCCATTTCTGCCAAGGCCTCTGTAGAAGAACTTTATAGGCTCTATGAGGAAAATATGAGAAAAATTGTCCCAGTTTTTGAAAAAAGAGGTCAATTACTTGTAACCCTTGGCTACCACCCAAAGACTAAGATTGACGATATCAAGGTCATTCCAAAGGCTCGCTACGATTTTATGTATAAATATTTTGCTGACTTTGGGGGCGATATGGCCCACAATATGATGAAGGGGACGGCCTCCATGCAGTTTGCTGTAGATTATAAGGATGAGGAGGACTTTAGGAGGAAATATTTCCTAGCCTCAGCCCTTTCGCCATTTATTTATTCAGTATTTGACAATTCTTATATTTTTGAGGGAGAAATCTATTATGAAAGAAACCTCAGACAGACAATTTGGGATAATACAGATAGGATGAGGACTGGTCTTTACGATTTTTCCTTTGATTCTGACCTAACATATAAAACTTATGCCGAAAGAATCCTTGAAACTTCAATGATTTTTATAAATAAGGATGGGGAAGATGAGTATGTTGGTAGAAAAACCCTTGAAGATCTAATGACAGAAGACAATGCCGACGCACTCGTTGACCACGCCCTTTCCATCGTATTTCCAGATGTTAGGGCCAAGAAATATATAGAAATAAGGATGGCAGATGAGGTGCCTTTCCCTTATAATATGGCAGGCCTTGCCCTAATTAAGGGAGTCTTCTTCAATGAGGAGATTTTTGATAAGGTCTATGAACTATTTTCTGACATGGACTATGACATGGCCACTAAGCTTAAATATAATGCAGCTAGGATGGGGATTTTCGCCCTTTATGAAAATGTAGAGCTCTACCAACACGTCCTAGACATCATTGACCTAGTGAGACCAGTCCTTAGTGAGTTTGAAAATAGGTTTTTAGATGAGCTTGAGGCCCTCCTAGACTTTGGCATCGTCCCAAGGGATATCTTTGCCAAAATCTACAAGGAAGACCCAAAAAGGGCCGTTTATGAATTTTCAGTCAATAAATTTGTAGAGGGATTAGATGGCTAAGGTCAAAAAAGCTTACGAATGCAAAAACTGTGGCCACACCCAAAATGTTTGGGCTGGCCAATGCCCATCTTGTAAAAAATGGGGCAGCTTAATTGAAGTCACAGTCAAGGAGACTAAGGGAAAGTCTGCTCAAATCCTAGATGACAAGGATGCTAAAAAGCTAAAAGACATTGAAATCAACGAATCAGAAAGGATTCACTCAGCCTATGAAGAATTTGATAGGGCGGTGGGCGGAGGCCTTGTCAGGGACTCTGTTTCAATCCTTACAGCAAGACCAGGAGCAGGCAAATCGACCCTCCTCCTTCAATTATCCAATTCCTATGCAAAAAGTGGTCTCAAAGTCCTTTATGTGTCAGGAGAGGAAAGCGAAAGCCAGATAAAATCAAGGGCCCAGAGGATAATGGATTCGGAGCCAGAAAATCTTTGGATCCTATCGACCAATTCAATGGATCTTGCTATCAAGGAGATTAAGAAAATCGACGCCGATATCATAATCCTTGACTCCATCCAGACCTTTAGCCTCCAGGAATTTGACAACAAGCAGGGCTCACCTACCCAGACAATCGAGGTGGCTGGAGCTGCTGTAAATTTAGCAAAAAACCCAGACAAGAAAAGGGCCTTCATCATGGTAGGCCACATGACAAAGACAGGTGAGATGGCAGGCCTAAGGACTCTTGAGCACTTGGTAGATACAGTCCTAATCCTAGATGGGAGTCCTGAGGAAGACCTGAGGGTTTTAACATCAAGCAAGAACAGGTTTGGTAGGACAGGCGAGATTGGCCTGTTTTCAATGGATGAAGAAGGCCTTGTGGAAATATCAAATCCAAGCGAGTATTTCATAACCCAAAGGGAAGTAGAAGCTGAAGGTTCAGCCATATCTGTCACCAAGGAAGGGTCAAGGCTACTGGAAGTAGAGATAGAATCCCTAGTTTCCAAGTCCTTCATGCCCTATCCCCAAAGAATCGGTGACAGTCTAAGGCGTGATGACCTAAACACCCTTATTTCAATCCTTCAGGAGCGTGCAGGCCTAAATCTTTTTGACTACAATGTCATAATAAAAACCACAGGCGGCCTAAAATTATCAGAGCCCTCTGTAAACCTTGCTATAATCATGTCCATAGCCTCTTCCTACCTCAAAAAGCCAATATCAGATAAGACAGTTTTCATAGCAGAAGTGGGCCTTACAGGAGAACTTAAAAAGGTTCCTCAGGTCAAAAACAGGGTCAAGGAGCTTGAAAGACTTGGCTATAAAGAGGTATTTTTAGCCAAAAACTCCCTAGATGCTAAAGACTTTAAGGAAATAAAGGTAAGAGAGCTTGCCAATATCAAAGAAGTTATTAAAGAAGTATTCAGATAAAGCAAAATCAACAATGACAAGGTTTTTTTCTTGATAATTTTGTATAAAGATGGTATACTTGGATAGAACAGAAGATAAAAGGAGAATAATATGAAAAAGAATATATTTTTAGTTGGAGCACTTGCTCTAGTTTTAGCCGCTTGTGGCAATTCAGCTGACAAGGCAGATGACGCTAACAAAGATGCAGCTGCACCAGCAGAAAGCACAGAATCAGCTGAAAAAACTGGATCTGCAACAGCAGCTGGTTACGGTGGAGACATCAAACTTACTGTAAAAATGGAAGGTGACACAATCAAAGACATCACAATCGATGAAGATTCTGAAACAGAAGGTATCGGTAAAGACGCTCTTCCAAAATTAGTAGAAGCTGCAAAAGCTGCTAACAGTGCAGAAATCGACAACGAATCAGGCGCAACAGTAACAAGTGAAGCCTTCAAATCTGCCCTAAGTGAAGCTATCAAAAACGCAAAATAGGAAAAACTAAAGAGGCTATCTTATAGATAGCCCTTTATTTTAGAAAATATCATCTATAAATCATAGGAAAGGGGTAATATGAACAAATTTAAATCCATAAGCCTAGCCCTAGCCATGGCTATAAGCCTTGCAGCATGTGGCAATCAGGCGGCAAATGAGCCTAGCAAAGAAGAAGCTAAGACTGAAACAAAGACAGAAGAAACAGCAAAAAAACCAGCAGACCTATCTGGAATAAGCGGTACATATGAGGGAAGCGCTAAAGGTTACGGTGGCGAGATTAAGGTAAAGGTAAGCCTTGATAAGGGCGTAATCACAGCCATCGAAGCAGAACACAAGGAGACAAGTTCAGTAGGTGGAGCAGGACTTGAAAGAATCAAGGAAGAAGTCATTGCCAAAAATTCTACAGACCTAGACAATATTTCAGGTGCGACCATTTCATCAGCAGCCTTCCTTTCAGCAGTAAATTCTGCCCTAGAAGAAGCTGGAATCAAGCCAGAAGACCTAGCGGCTAAGGAAGATGAGAAGGCAAGAGAAACTGAAATTACAACAGATACAGTAGTTGTAGGAGCAGGCGGAGCTGGACTTTCTGCAGCTATCCAAATGGCTCAAGATGGCAAAAATGTCACAATTGTTGAAAAAGCAGGGATTACAGGTGGTAACTCATCACTTGCTTCTGGTGGTATGAATGCTGCTGAAACCAAACTTCAAAAAGAAGAAGGAATTCCTGATACAGTAGAAACCTTTGTAGCAGATACAATGAAGGGTGGCCACGATAAAAACAACAAAGAGCTAGTTGAAAAAATGGCTCAAGAATCATCAGCAGCAGTTGATTGGCTAGAAGAATTAGGTGCCCCACTTAAACAACTTAAGTTCTCTGGTGGCCAAACAGAAATGAGAACCCACGCTCCAATCAATGACGAAGGCAAGTCAATCCCTGTAGGATCTTACCTAGTAAGCAAACTTACAGCCAAGGCCAAAGAGCTAGGCATTGAAATAGTTTATGATGCCAAGGTAGATAAAATCATCATGGAAGATGGCAAGGCAGCTGGAGTTGAAGCAACCTATCCAGACGGAGAAAAGCTAAAGGTAAATGCCAAGGCAGTAATCGTAGCTACAGGTGGTTTTGGTGCAAATAAAGAATTAGTTGAAAAATATAACCCAGACCTAAAGGGCTATGTGTCAACAAATGCTAAGTCAATCCAAGGTGATGCTATAGGATTTTTAGGAGATGTTGGGGCTAATTTCATAGATATGAAGGAAATTCAAATCCACCCAACAGTAGTCCAAAAAGACGGCTCACTAATCTCAGAAGGCCTAAGGGGTGAGGGAGCAATCCTTGTAAACCAAGACGGTAAGAGATTTGTAAATGAGCTTGAAACAAGAGATTTCGTTTCAAAAGAAATCCTAAGCCAAAAAGACCCATCAGCTTGGTTAATTGTAGACCAATCAATGATGGACCAATCATCAACAATTGCCAAATATTTCGAAAAGGGACTTCTCACAAAATGTGATGATTACAAGGCCCTAGCTGACTTAATTGGGGTTGATGAAGCCACAATCAAAGAGACAATCGAAGGCTGGAAGCAAATCGTTAAAAACAACCAAGACCCAGATTTTGGTAGAGAGGGCATGGATCAAACAAGAAGCGACCTATCAGTTGCTCCTTACTATGCAGTTCAAATCTCACCAGGCATCCACCACACCATGGGCGGGGTAGAGGTAAATACAAACTCTGAAGTCCTAGATAAAGACGGAAACCCAATCCCAGGCCTATATGCAGCAGGCGAAGTCACAGGAGGCATCCACGGAGCCAATAGACTAGGCGGCAATGCTGTAACAGACATAGTTGTATTTGGTAGAAATGCAGCTAAAAACGCCGAAGAATATATAGGCAAGTAAAAGCTTTAAAGAGTCCTTAGGGGCTCTTTTCCTATGGGAAGTTCTCAAAGCCATCAGTCAGAAATATTTAATTTTAATAAATTCTAAAAGGCAGAAGGTGCGAGATTTCCCGTAGACTTCATCCTAGCTAGCCTCCTGGCTCTGGCTAGCTGGGCTAGGAAGGGGTCTTCTGCTTGTAATTTAGAAAATTTTCCTAGCTTTTTGCGAGTCTTTCCCTTAGCCCAATCGTCATAGGCACCTGACCTGATTTTCTCATAATTATTCAAAAAATAAGTAAAGCTAATAACAAAATCGCCCACTTCGCCCTTTAGGAATTTGCTTTTGTCTATGGACTTGATTGTGGAAATAAGGTCTTCTTCTCCATAAGTTTTTATTAGAAAGTCAAGTCTTGCTTGATATTTGCTAGAGTCACTTATCTTAGCAATTTTTCCACCCAGACCATTCCAAATATCTAGGGGTGTCTTAGTCTTATTCATACTTGTATTATTAATACTTGTCTTATTATCCTTAAAGTCTCCTTCAAGACCCTCCCCTAAGTTTTCTTCAAGAGGGCCCTTTAAATCTTCTTTCATATCCTCTTTAAGATTGCTTGTAGGCTCTTCATTTCCTAAATCATTTACAAAAAGCCTTCTTTCCTTGATGCACTTGGTATTTTCTCTGTATTTGTATTCGACTCTTATATAAGAAAGCTTGATTAGCTTATTTATCCATTTTGAAACGGAGGTGACAGATGTGGATAAGGCTTCAGCAAAATAGGCATTTGTGGCATGGCAATAGCCCTTTTTCTGGGCTAGGGCCAGGATTTCTGAATATATTATCTTTTCATTTGCTAATAATCTTTTATCATACCTAACATCTGCAGGTAAAATTGTGTAATAAGTATTGGTCATTTCTTCTCCTTTGATATTTAAGTCTGCTTATATATAGCAAAAATGAGAAAAATGTCCCGATTTTTAGATAAAAAAATCCCCTTTCAATTGAAAGGGGGAAGATCTATTTGCTTGCTTTAATTCCTGCAAGGGTTCCGTCAGCTACTGCTGTAGCTATTTGTTTTACATCTTTTATTCTTACATCGCCTGCAAAATATAGGCCATCGACTTGAGATGAAATTTCTTCATCAAGGAAGGTGTTTTTGACATTTGCAAGGTCTTTTATAAGGTCAGTAGAGCCATTTTGGCCGATTTGAACATAGATTTCTATGCCATTTTCATCGCAAATCGCACAATCATCTAAGATAGCCTTTACACATTTATTATCCCTTATTTCTAAGTCTTTAAGGCTTGTAGATGTGTGGACCTTTATTTTATCTGAAGCCTCGATTTGCTTCTTAAATTCGTCAATGCACATTAGGGCATCTTGGTTTTGGACTATATGGACTTCCTTGGCAAATTTGGCTATATATAGAGCCTCCTTGCTTGCTCCATCTGATCCACCATTTACAATGACAGTTTTGCCTTTAAGGCTTTCTTCGTTGTCATATGGCCAATGTTTAACATCAAAGCCCTTGTAGTCTATATCAAGCTCTTTTAGCTTGGAGCCTGCAGCATAGATTAGCTTTTTGCTCTCATAGGAATTTTTGTCTGTCTTTACAAGGAAAAAGTCGTCCTTTTTCTCTATAGATAGACATTCTTCATAAGTTACATCGATATTAGAAAAGGCGAGCTGGTCTTTTAGTTTTTGTGAAAATTCCTCACCTGATTCATTATCGGCAAGGCTAGCATAATGACTAACTTTGGAAACATGGCTAATAAGGCCACCTACCCTATCTTTTTCTAGTAAAAGTAGGTCCTTGCCACGAGCTTTTGCATATAAGGCAGCGCTTACACCGGCAGGGCCTGCTCCAATAATTATTATATCTTTCATTTTTTTCACCTCTTTATTACTATCTGATAGAAATAATCAATTGCAAGTATCTTTCAAGTTTTTTTTATAAATTTTTCAAAGAAAGCTAAGCTATGCTTACAAAATATTTAATTAAGAAAAAACAAAAGAAGGTGTACAATAGATTTATGAGAAAGATTAGAAATTTATTAATTATTATTTTAACCTTGGCCCTAGGGCTATATATCGGCCTTAGGATTAGGAAAAAGATTGAAAATGACAAGTATATATCAAAAGCAGTTTATGTTTACAATTTGACTGATGATAAGGAGGTCCTAGCCAAAAATGAGAACATGACCCTGCCAATGGCTTCCCTTACTAAAATTATGACTGTAAGGGTGGCTTTAAAGCATATAGATAATCTAGCAGGCCTTGCGCCAATTGACGTGGGGGCCTATCAGAGGGCTGTTAATATGAATGCCTCGATGGCAGGTTTTGTGGGAGGAGAGTCTACAAGCTACAGGGACCTTCTCTATGCGACCATGCTGGCATCAGCAGGAGAAGCGGCAGATTCTCTTGCCATAAATGTGGCAGGGGCCATGGGAGATTTTGTAAAGATGATGAATGACGAGGCAAAAGCCATAGGCCTTAAAAATACCTCCTACGCCAATGCAGATGGGATGGATGATCCAGAAAATTACCAGTCAGCCAAGGATTGTGCCATGCTTATCAAAGATAGCCTAAATGATGGCAATTTCAGGGCAATCTTTACCAAGAAAGAATTTCAAACAACCCCTACAGCTGACCACCCAAATGGGGTATATATAGAATCAACCATCTTTAGACACCTCAAAGATTACCATCAAAACGGCTTTGAAATAATCGGAGGTAAGTCAGGAACAACAGATAATGCCGGACTTTGCTGGGCGACCCTGGCAGAAAAGGATGGAAAGGAATATATTGTAATAGTAATGGGAGTGCCTTATAGCGACATAAATAACCTAGGCGATTCCCACATCCAAGAGACACTTAGGATACTTGAAAATATAAGGTAGGTAGAAATGAAAGTATTATTTTTAAAAGGCGACTATCGTGAAAAAATCTGGGGCGGAGACAAGCTAAAAAATATCTTTAAGCTTGATGTATCAGATGGAAAAGTAGGAGAATATTGGGGCGTATCAGGCATGCCAGGCGAAAGCTCAGTCATCACTAATGGAGAATTAAAAGGCAAGACTTTAAGAGAAATCTATAGAGATAAGAAAGACCTTTTTGGAAATCCCAAAGAAGAAGAATTCCCACTTCTAGTCAAGCTCATAGATGCAGGAGATGACCTATCAATACAAGTCCATCCAGATGATGAGATGGCCGCAAGACTTCATGGAGCAAAGGGAAAGACTGAGTGCTGGTATATTTTAAATGAAGATCCTGCCTCAATTATCTATGGCCTAAATGTAGATAGTAAGAAAGAAGCCATAAAATTAATAGATGAGAGAAAATGGGATGAACTTTTAAAGGAAGTTCCAACAAAGCTAGGAGATTTCTTCTTTGTAAGGTCTGGTACAGTCCATGCCATAAAAAAGGGATCTTTAATCCTAGAAATCCAACAAGCATCAGACATCACCTATAGGCTTTATGACTATGATAGAAAAGATGATGAGGGAAAACTAAGAGACCTCCACCTAGAAGAATCCAAAGAAGCTATAAAAATTATAGAAAACGAAGATAAGATAGTAAATGAAGAAAAAGATGGTTATGACCAACGAATCCTCACATCAAATGAGTATTTCCAGGTTAGAGAGATGACCATAAAGACTTCTGCCAAGCTAGAAAGAGATAAGCTATACCTCTTAGAATTTGTAGTAGAAGGCCAGGGAGAAGTCCTTGTAGATGGAAAGACTTACCCACTTAAGAGGGGAGATTTCTTTATAATCACAAATGAAGCTAAATCTTATGAATTTAAGGGCCAGATGACCCTTGTTGAGTCAAATCCGGTAGACTAAAAATTTTAAAATTAATAGACCATTAGAAATAGGCCATCAAAGCTGGTCTATTTTTTTGCCTATTTTGCCTTTTAATTAGGTAAAACATTTTCCAAAAATAAAAATGAAAATATTTTCATAATTAGAACTTGATGCATAAAAATTATGAAAATGTGTTTATTATGCGATTCACTTGCATTTTTTATGCAGATGTTATAAAATAATATTTAGAAGAAAGGGATAACATTGGTAGAAAATCCTTTTCATAAGATGACAAGGAGAAAATATGGCTAATTTAAAATTAGAGCACATTGATAAGATTTATCCAAATGGTGTTCAAGCGGTATTTGACTTCAATTTGGATATTGAAGATAAAGAATTTATAGTTTTTGTAGGCCCATCCGGTTGCGGCAAGTCCACCACCCTCAGGATGATAGCAGGCCTTGAAGAAATTTCTGGAGGAAGTCTTTACATAGATGGAAAGCTTATGAATGAGGTAAGCCCTAAAGATAGAAATATTGCAATGGTTTTCCAAAACTACGCCCTCTATCCACACATGACCGTCTTTGATAATATGGCCTTTGGGCTTAAACTACAAAAGGTAGATAAGGCTGAGATCAAGAAAAAGGTCGAAAAGGCAGCCGAGATGTTAGAGCTAAAAGAATATCTAGACAGAAAGCCTGCGGCCCTTTCAGGTGGCCAAAGACAAAGGGTAGCCCTAGGTAGGGCTATAGTTAGGGAAGCTAATATTTTCCTAATGGATGAGCCACTATCAAACCTTGATGCCAAGCTTAGGGTCCAGATGAGGACAGAAATTTCCAAAATCCACGACCAGCTTGACACAACCACAATCTATGTAACCCACGACCAAACAGAGGCCATGTCCATGGCTACAAGGATTGTCGTAATGAAAGATGGCTACATGCAACAAGTGGGCACTCCAGAAGAAATCTATGACAAGCCTGCCAATATTTTTGTTGCAAACTTCATCGGTTCCCCTCCAATGAATTTCTTCAATGGAAAGGTAGCAGGCGGCAAAATTACAATCGGCAAGGAAGAAATCCCTGTAAATGATGCCCAAAAAGAGGCCATCAAGCCTTATGAAGGAAAGGAAATAATCATAGGCATAAGACCAGAATCCTTTGCCGTAAATCTAGATGAAAAAAGTGGAAAATCAATAAAAGCAACCATAGAAAACATTGAAATGCTCGGAGATGAGTCAATCCTTTATGCCCAAGCTGAGGAAGCTGCTAGCCAAATAGCAGTCAAGGTCCAGGGCAAGTTTAAGGGGGTTGAAAAGCATGATGAGATAAATCTTGATATCAATCTTGATGAGATCCACCTTTTTGATAAAGACACAACTATGAGAATTATCTGATGGAGTCCTTGTCAAAATCCCTAGGTGCCCTTGGGGAGATAATAATATTTATCATTCTTTCCCTAACCTACACGAGCTTGATACTCTTGCCTATAATTTTGATAAATCTTTTGATAGATAAAAGCCTCATTTCCTATATTTTCCTATTTGTGCCCCTTATAGGACTTTTAGGCCTTGCTATAGAAAGGGCCTTTATAGGAACGAGGAATGTATTTGTAAATCAAAAATCATTTTATAGACCATATTTTAAAGAGCTTTTTTCTACTAGGCCCATCAAAAAATATGCGACTTATTGCCTATTGCTTAGTCTATATTTTTACTCCTGTGATTCTTTGAGAATTTTGGAAAATGGAAGCTTAGGCCTTTTTATCCTTAGGATATTTTTAAGCCTAGCCTTTAGAAATATAATTTTCTATACCATCCTCCAAAGGGCCTTTAGAAAAGAGCTGGGATTTGTGGAAACTATCAAAAATTCTGCCATCCTTACTTTAAAATATCCCCTATATGCTATAATTATCTGCTTGGTATGGGGTCTAATCGAAGAGCTAATGATAAAAAACGCCCTTTGGACCTATGTGCTAGTGATAATTTTAGGCTTTATGGGCAATTTTATAAACCAAAGTAAAGTTAAAAACTTATAAGGAAGGTTAAAATGGATAATAAAAACTTGGGTCAGACTAAGGTCCTTGACCAAAAAGAATTAAAAGAAAGAAAGAAAAAAGCCAAAAAACCATTTAGCCAAAGATTTAAAAAGAACCTACCTCTGATGGCCTTCTGCCTGCCAGGTTTCATCTGGTTTGTAATAATGAGCTATCTGCCAATGTTTGGGGTCATCATCCCCTTCAAAAATTATAAGGTATTTTCTAAAAATTTCTTTTACAATCTCTACCACAGCGATTGGATTGGATTTGATAACTTCAAGTTCTTCTTCCAGTCTAACGATGCTTGGGTGATCATAAGAAATACAATTTTGTACAATGCTACTTTTATAGTTGTAAACATTGTTCTTGCAATGTTTACAGCTATAGCCCTCCATGAGCTTTTAAATAGGAAGGCTGCGAAGTTTTACCAAACTTCCCTTTTCTTGCCTTACTTTTTATCATGGGTAGTTATTTCTTATGCAGTATTTGCATTTTTATCACCAGATAAGGGTCTTTTAAATGCCCTCTTGACAAAATTCGGTGGCAAAAATATAAATTGGTACACCACAAAAACCTGGTGGCCAGTCTTCTTGGTAATAATCAATGCCTGGAAGGGCCTAGGCTACAACACAGTAGTCTATCTATCAGCCCTATCAGGAATCGATAAGACCTATTATGAGGCAGCGGTTATGGACGGGGCAAGCAAGTGGGAGCAGATCAAATACATCACCATCCCAATGCTTAAGCCAGTTGTGACAGTTTTGTTTATAATGAGTCTGGCAAATATCTTTAGGGCAGACTTTGGTTTATTCTACCAAGTGCCAAGAGATTCTGGACCACTTTATGCTGTTACAAACGTAATCGATACCTATGTATTTAGGGCCCTTATGAAAAATGGAGATATAGGCCTATCATCAGCAGTTTCACTCTTGCAATCAGCTGTTGGAGCAATCTTAATAATTGGAGCCAATAAGCTAGTCAAGAGATACGACCCACAAAGGTCCCTATTCTAGGAGGATATCATGCAAGAAATAAAAAATAAAAAGCATTATGATCCTTTAGAAGTATCTAGGGCAAGCAATATCGGCCTAAATATATATTTGATTCTTTTGACCATATCGGCAATCTTGCCTTTCCTCTTTGTCTTTGTCATATCAATCACAGATGAGGCAACCCTTGCCACAAACGGCTACAGCTTATTTCCAAAACAGATAAGCTTTGATGCCTACAAGCTAATCTTTAGGTCAGGATCAACAATAATTCAGGCCTATAAGGTGTCAATCTTTATCACAGTTGTAGGTGTAATCCTTGCCCTATGTTTGACAACCCTTTATGCTTACGCCCTATCCAGAGATGACTTTGAATTTAATGGATTTTTCACAAAAGTATCTACAATTCCCATGTTATTTTCAGGCGGACTTGTAGCAAGTTATTTAGTAATGACACAGTTTTTAGGACTTAGAAACTCAGTGTGGGCCCTAATCTTGCCCCTACTTCTAGGCACCTTTAACATAATAATAATGAGGACATTTTTCCAAACGTCCATCCCAAATGCCCTAATAGAGGCGGCAACCATAGACGGAGCTAACGAATTTCAGATATTTTTCAAAATCGTCCTTCCCCTATCCTTGCCAGTCCTTGCCACAATCGGACTATTTTTAACACTAGGCTATTGGAATGATTGGTACAATGCCATGCTTTATATAGATGACTTAAATAAAATACCAGTCCAATACCTGTTAATAAGAGTACAAAATTCAACGGCCTTCCTCGCATCTAGAGGTAGCCAAATAGGAGGTGTAGCCAATCAAGCAATGAAAACTTTGCCACAGGAGACTTTGAGAATGGCCATAGTAGTTATAACAACAGCGCCAATTGCCATAACTTACCCATTCTTCCAAAGATACTTCATAAGTGGTCTAACACTTGGAGCAGTAAAAGAATAATTCATTAAGGAGGAGATTATGAATTTAGTTAAAAAATTTGCTTACACATCAATGGCACTAATGCTCGCTTTAGGAATTTCTGCATGCGGAAACAATGAAAAGCCAGCTGAAGAAACAAAAAAGACAGAAACAACAGAAACTGCAGAAAAAAAGGATGATAAGAAAACCGAAACTGGTGACATCCCAACCCTAACCTATCTTAACATCGGTACCCCACAAACAGGTACAGAAGAAACTGTAGCAAAAATCAACGAATACCTCGATGAACAAAAAGCAGGTTACCACCTAAACCTAGTATTCTACGATTGGGGTGACTATGAACAAAGACTTCAACTAGCTTCATCAACAGGTGAAGATTGGGATTTAGCCTTCACAGCAAGCTGGGCAGGCCCATATAAGACATTAGTATCTCAAAATGCTCTAATGGATCTAACAGAATTAATAAAAGGTAAAGAATTTGTAGACCTAATCAACCCAGACATGCTAAAAGGCGTAAGCATGAATGATAAAATCTACGGTATACCTGCAGCTTATCCAGGTGTAGTAGCAGCCAACCAATTTGTATGGACAAAATCCATGGTTGATAAATATAACATCGACTACAAAAATATCAAAAACATCACAGAACTAGAACCAATCTTTAAAGAAGTAAAAGAAAAAGAAGGCATGCAATATCCATTTGGCGTATCAAAAGATTTCTTATTTGCAATGCCAGAGCCAGAATACGTTGTAACTGACGGTGTAGCTGTAAAAGAAGAAAATGGCAAACTTGTAGCCTACAACCGCTATTCAGCTGACCTATTCAAAGAACAAATCATGAAGATGAAAGAATACATGGACAATGGATATATTTCACCATCAGCACCACAAGTAGAACCTGGAACAGTAATGCCAGAAAATGAAGTACTCCTAACAGAAGGTGAAGGAGAACCAGGATCAGCAGCAATCTGGTCAGTAGCTCCACGTAACCAAGTAGTATCAAACATCGTAGGTGATAAGATAGTAGTATCAAACGACAAAGCCCAAGGTAAGATGGTATCAATCAACTCTCAATCTGACAAGGCAGAGCTAGCCATGGACTTTATCAATAGAATGTTCACAGACAAGAAATTACAAGACATGTTATGCTACGGTATCGAAGGCAAAAACTTCGAATACAAAGACGGCAAGGTTGTAAAACACAACAAAGATGCCGACGGCATAGACAATGACTACGACGTACCAGCCTTTACTTTCCTATCAGCACTAAATAGAACACCACTAGATGGAGCACCAGGAATCGGCGATGAAGAATTTGATAAGGAAGCAAAAGAATTTGAAGAAAGACTAGCACCATCTCCAGTTCTAGGCTTCACCTTAGATGAAAGCAAAATCGCAACAGAAATAGCAAACATCCAACAATCAGTAAACGAATACACCATCAACCTAAAAACTGGTGCCTTCGATGAAAGCTATTATGACGAATTCCTAGAAAAACTAAACGCAGCAGGAATTGACAAGGTAATAGAAGAAGTTCAAAGCCAATTAGACGCTTGGAATAACAAATAGTAGAAAATTAGAGGGGCGGTTGCTAAAGTAAATATAATCCCCACACTAGTGGGGATAGATATTTACAAGGGGCAGCAGCCCTTTATCTTTTCAAAGGAAAATGAAAATATTTTCATTTTAAAGATTAAAATAGGAGTGAATATGTTAGAAAAAAGAGGGGTAATAGAAGGATTTTATGGAATACCTTGGAGCTTTGAAGATAGATTATCAATGATAGAATTCCTATCAGACATAGGGATGAATCGCTATATCTACGCACCTAAGGATGACCCTTATCACAATATAAAATGGAGAGAAGCCTATCCAGATGAAAAGCTAGCTGAGCTTAGTAAACTAGCTTCCCTTGCCAAGGAAAAGTCAGTGGACTTTATCTGGGCCATCCATCCTGGACAAAATCTAATAAAATTTGACGACTACGATGCAGAAATCAAAAAGCTCTTTGCCAAATATGATAGGCTCCATGAGGCAGGAGTTACATCTTTTGCCCTTTGCATGGATGATATCGATAGGGATTTGGCTTACGAGCAAAGAGACTTCCACCTAAGACTTGTAAAAGATATCTTGGCCCACCTAGAAAATTTTGAAAATAAAGAACTTCTCTTTGTCCATCCTTGGTATAATTCAGCCTGGATAGACCAAAAGGGAGAAGAATATTTTAATCTCTTAAGGGGTCTTGATAATTTATCCATCATGTGGACAGGCTATGATGTAGTTGTTCCAATAATAAAGGCATCCAATGACAAATTTATAGACCTTTTTGGTAAGGAAGCTGACATTTGGCTTAATTGGCCTGTCAATGATTATCTAAGAGATCAAATCTTTATGGAAATTTTTGAGTTTTTTGACTCAAGGGATGTCAATTACAAGTCTATCCTCTCAAATCCAATGAACCAGGCAGAGCTATCCAAGATTTCAATCTACCAAATAGAAGACTTTGCCAAGGACCCAAAGGCCTACGACCCTCTAAAATCCTTTAAGGCAGCCCTTTCTTATGTTGATAACAAGGTGGCTGAAGACCTATATATAATCTCTGATTCCTTCTTTGGATCTGGGGTTTATGATAGGTTCACTGAGAGAAAATACCAGGAAGATGGGGAAATATTAAAAGCCTACCAAGACAATGATTATAAAAGGCTTGAGGCCCTCATTGATAAAAAACTAGGAGCAATCGACTCTTATTTTAAAAATTACACAAATGAAAAATTATATGAGGAAGTAAAGGAATTTTTCAAATCCCTTTCTTATCTTTTAAAAGCAGTCAAGGCTCTACTTGATGGCAATTTAGAAAAGGCCAAAGACCTTTATAAAAAGACAGAAGATTGCAAGGTGGAAATTTATACAGAATTTACCCAAGATAGGCTCGAACAAAGACAGGTAAAGACCTCCAGAGTCCTTGAAAAAATCTACGAAGACCTAAGATTAGGATATGACCAATGAAAAAGACTGTCCACATTGTAAGCCACACCCACTGGGATAGGGAGTGGTACCTGCCTTATGAAAACCACCACATGCGTCTAATTGACCTGATGGATGGAGTCCTTGAGGCCTTTGAGGACCCAGACTTTAAATATTATTGGCTAGATGGCCACTATCTTCCTATAGAAGATTATCTTCAGGTCCGCCCTCAAAATAAGGAAAAAATTAAAAATCTGATAGAAGCTGGCAAGCTCAAGCTAGGCCCTTGGTATATCCTCCAAGATGCCTTTCTTACAAGTGGTGAATCTAACCTTAAAAACCTAAGCCTTGGCATTAAAAATATCAAAAAGTGGGGACATCCTTCAATGATTGGATATTTCCCAGACACCTTTGGCAATATCGGCCAAGCCAGCCAAATCCTCAAAAAAGCAGGGATAGACGTGGCATATTTTGGCAGGGGAGTCAAGGCTACAGGCTTTGACAATGTAGTGATTGAAGATTTCACCTCAAAAAATTCTGAAATTTATTGGCAAAGCCCCAATGGCGATAAGACCCTAAGCGTGCTTTTTGCAAATTGGTATGCCAATGGCCTTGATATACCAGAAGATGAGGATGAACTTAAGGCCTACATGAATAAACGCATAGCCGATATGGAAAAATACGCATCTACAAACCAGCTTCTTTTAATGAATGGCTGTGATCATTCACCAGTCCAGAAAAATATTGGACAAATCATAAAAAAGGCCAATGCCCTTTATGAAGATTATAATTTCATCCATTCAAATTTAGACCTTTATTTTAAGGCTCTAGAAGAGGAGGTAGGAGACCTTGATACAATCAAGGGCGAGCTTAGAAGCCAGGCAACTGATGGTTGGTGGACCCTAAATTCCACATCCTCATCTAGGTATTACCTAAAAAAATACAACAAGAGCCTGGAGATGCGTTTTGAAGAAATTCTCCAGCCCCTCTTTACCCTTTTTGTGGATGAGGATGCCTATCCTCAGCAAAAGCTAGATTATTTCTACCAAGAATTAGTCAAAAACCATCCCCACGACAGCATTTGCGGCTGTTCCATAGACTCAGTCCACGATGGCAATCTCAGACGCTTTAAGAGTGTATATGATGGTCTTGATTATTTAGAAGACTTTGCCAAGAAAAAGATTAGAGAAACAACTGCTAATTCTGATGACCATGCTATCTGTATCATAAACACCCTCCCTTATAAGAGGATGAAAGAAGTGCTAACAGATATCGAAATAGATAGGAAATTTTTCGGCATAGATTATCCAGAAGTTTATGATGAACTTGCGGGAAAAGCTGTCCCATCATTGAAATTAGTAGATGAAGACGGAGTAGAAATCCCTGCAGAAATCACCTACCTAGGCACAGGCTTTGGCTATATCTTGCCAGATGATAAGTTTAGAAAGCCATATTTTGCAAATAGGGCCAGAGTCAGGTTTACCCTAAAACTAAAAGCCTTTGAGAAAAAAATCTTAAGGCTAGTTTCTGGCAAATCTTCCTTTACATCTAGGGAAATAAATGAAAAAACAATAGAAAATGACTTTTATAAGCTAGAGATAAATGATAATGCTAGCCTAAATATTTATGACAAAAGCTCGGGATTGACCTTTAAAAACGTCCTAGCCATCGAAGATACAGGCGATATAGGCAATGAATATATCTATAGGCAATCGACAGATGGGGCAAGGATTCTTGGCGGCAAACTAATCGACCAAAAAATTATAAGAGAAAATGATCAAACAATTATTAAACTAAGGGAGACTTTTACCCTTCCAAAATCAGCCGAAGATAAGCTTTTAGCCGAGCAAATCCGCCTTAACGACATCACACAGAGAAGGGCTAATAGGGCCAGTGACTTAATAGAGATGACCATAGATAAGGAAATCACCCTATATGATAAAAATATCCCTCTTAAGGTCAAAATCAGCCTTAAAAACCTTGCAAAAGACCACAGGATGCGCCTCCTCTTTGGTCATAATCTGGCAACAGACAAGGTCTATGCAGAATCTATCTTTGAATGTGTAGAAAGAGATGCCTATCCTCCACAGACTTGGAAAAACCCAGACTATTCCCAAAATTTCAACCGTTATGTCCAGGTCATGGATAATGATAAAAAGGGCTTTGGAGTATCTGCAGTTGGTCCTGCCGAATATGAGATGGTAAGGGGCGAAGGCCTTTATATAACCCTCTTTAGGTCAGTAGGAGAGCTAGGTGATTGGGGATATTTCCCAACACCCGATGCCCAGCTTATAAAAGATGACTTATCTGAAATGACCTTTGACTTCTACTTTGCAGGCTTTGAAAATGATTTTGATAAAAATAGGCAAGATATTTTACAAGCCAGGGTGGATTTTGTAAGCCTTGGCCTAGATAAAAATGAAATCGAGAAAAAAGATACAAATCTTCCTCAAATCGACCTGGGGGACAATCTTTTCTCAACCTTATATAGAAATGACAAGAACGAGCAAATCCTAAGGGTCTACAATCCAGGAGAAAGCCCTAAAGAGCTTGACCTTAAGGCGGTCGAATATGACATCTTAGGAAATGTTAAGATAAAAGATGAGATTGACAAAATCTTGCCAGGCTTTGAGATTAAAACATACAGATTGGAGCTTTGATGAAAGAAATTGTAAGAGACTTGGTGGAAAAGGTTGAAAAATCCGACCAGCTGACCGATGAGATTAAAAAGATTTTTAAAAAAGCCATTAACAATACCTTCACCACCACCATAAAAGAAACTGATAGGGGTGATGCCTTTGTAATCACTGGCGATATAGAAGCTATGTGGCTTAGGGACTCATCTGGCCAGATTAGACCGCTTTTTTATATAGACAGCAAGGAGGCCAATGACCTTATTAAAAAAGTTCTTGCCAGGCAAATCTTTTGCTTAGATAAGGACCTCTATGCCAATGCCTTTAATATCGAAGCAAATGGCAGGTGTTGGACTGATAAGGATATAACAGATTTTGAATCTCCTTGGGTTTGGGAGAGAAAATATGAGCTAGACTCCCTTTGCTATGTAATGGAGCTTGCCTATCTTTATTATGAAAAGACCAAGGACGGGACTATTTTTGACGGGGAATTTTTAAGGGTTTTGAATGATATGGTCGACCTTATAAAATTAGAGCAAAACCATGACAATTCTCCCTACATCTTCGAAAGACCAGATCCATGGGCCCCTAGCGATTCGCTAAGGGGTGGTGCGAGGGGAACTGATGTTAGCTATACAGGCATGTCCTGGACTGGCTTTAGGCCAAGTGATGATTCCTGCATCTACCAATACCTAATCCCAGCCAATGCCTTTTGCGTGGTAGCCCTAAGAAGACTTGCTGCTTGCCTGGATGATCAGAGTTTGGCAAACGAATTATCAGAAAAAATGAAAAAATTGGCAGATGAGATAGATTGCGGGATCAAAAAATATGGGATAGTAGAAGATGATGATTTTGGCAAGGTCTACGCCTATGAAACAGACGGTCTAGGCTCTTACAATCTCATGGATGATGCCAATATCCCAAGCCTCCTATCCCTCCCTTATCTGGGCTATCTAGCAAAAGATGACCCGATTTATAAGTCCACCAGGGCCTTTATCCTTTCAGATAAAAACGAAAATTATTATGAAGGGACGGCTGCAAAAGGCATCGGTTCAAACCACACTCCTGAAAATTACATCTGGCATTTGGCCCTTTCCATGCAGCTTATGACTTCTACAGATAAAAAAGAGCAGGAAGAAATTCTTGGATATTTTGAAAAAACCCACGCAGGCACCTACTTGTGCCACGAGGGTTTTGATAAGGATGATCCAGAAAAATACACTAGAGATTGGTTTTCCTGGTCCAATTCAATTTTTGTAGAGGCTGTCCTAAGCTACTTAGGCATAGAAATGATAAAGGCTAGTTAAGATAGGCCTCGCAAATCATATCAAGCATAAAGGTCACAGGAAATATTTTTGAAATCTTGTAGGAATATTTCGGATAGGGTGGAAGGATGATGGCAAGGGATGCTTTTTTGGCAAGGGTCGACTCCCCATCTCCTGTGATGGCAAGAATCTTTGCCCTATTTGCCTTGGCATTGTCCACTCCTTCAAGGAGGTTGTGGTTTTCTCCAGAAAGGGAAATTGCAATCAAAAGGTCATCTTCTGAAAGCCCCTTGCTAAGTAGATTTATAGAATAAGGCTCCTTGGCATAGTCGGTATTATCAAGGCCGATTTCGCCAAATTTGTAGACAAATTCATTGGCACAAAGGCCAGATGAGCCAATACCAATTACGGCAATCTTACCAAAACTAGCCAGGCTTTTGATAAAGTTAATAGTTTTATCATCAAAGGCCTTGCAAGAATCTATAAAATTCTTGTAGATTTCCTGGCTTAGGGACTTGGGACTTTGCAATTTTTGGGAAATATTAAATTTAAGCTCAGAATATCCATCAAAGCCTAGCTTTTGGGCAAAGCGAGTAATAGTCGAATTTGAAAGCTCTAATAACTTTGCAAATTCACCTATATGAAGCCTAGCAAGGTCTAGGTCCATATCCTTGATTTTATCAACAATCACCCTCTCAGACTTTGATAGTTTAATAGATTTTGAGCTTATGATATCCATAATGAAATTATAAGTAGTATTTGTCATCTAATCACTCCTAAGATAATTATAACATAAGAAGGGAATTATGTATTTAGTATTTGATATAGGTGGGTCATCCACCAAGTATGCACTAATTGAAAATGAAAAAATAATAAAAAAAGATTCTGCCAAAAGCCTTCCAACTATGGACGAATTTATCAAGTTTTTGGAAGAAACTGTAAATAAATTTGTGGCAGAATACCAGATAGATGCCATTGGATTTTCTTCCCCAGGCACAGTTGATAGCAAGTCTTTCCACGTAGGTGGCCTTACAGCCTTAGGCTATCTTGATGAGAGAAACTTTGCAAAACATATAGAAGATAAATTTAAAATTCCGGTAGCCATAGAAAATGATGCCAACTGTGCAGCCCTTGGCGAAATTTATTATAAAGAGCTTGAAGAAAGCCTGGTTTGCTTTGTGATAATAGGCTCTGGCATAGGTGGGGCAGTGGTAAAGGATAGAGAAATCCTAAGGGGCCTTAGCCTAGAAAGTGGAGAATTTGGCTATATGCTTTTTAATGATTTTGGCAAGGTCAAAAACCTCTCCACCCTAGGCACACTTCCAAATGTGGCAAGGGCCATTAAAGAAAAATATAAGCTTGACCTTGATACCTACACTATTTTTGAAAACTACCTCAAAAAGGAAGAGCCTTGCTATAGCGAGGTAGATAAGATGTTTACCTACCTTGCCATGGGCCTATATAATATAGCCTATTCCATCAACCCAGAAATCATCTATATAGGCGGAGCGATATCTGAAGATGAAAACTTCATTAAGGCCATAAAAGACAAGCTAAAGGAAGAGATATTTGCTGGTGTAAGCCTAAAAATAAGACCGGTGTCATTTTTTAATGACAACAACCTCTACGGGGCCTATGCCAACATCAAACTAAGAGAAGAAAGGGAGAAGCTATGATAAAATTTCCTGAAGACTTTCTATTCGGATCTGCAACCTCAGCTACCCAAACAGAAGGGGGAAATACCGATGGCAAGACTGATAATATCTGGGATTATTGGTACAGACAGGAGCCTTACAAGTTTCATGACTTGATAGGCCCGGAAAATACTTCCAATTTCTACTACGATTATAAGGAAAATGTCGAACTTTTGGCCAAAACTGGCCACAATTCCTTTAGGACATCCATCTCCTGGTCTAGGCTTATTCCAGCTATGGATGGGAAAGTAAACCCAAAGGCAGTCGACTTTTACAAATCATATTTTAAGGCTATCAAGGATAAAAATATCAAGCTTTTTATAAATCTTTTCCACTTTGATATGCCTATGTATCTCCAGGAAATCGGGGGTTGGGCCAATAAAGAGGTCGTAGAAAAGTATGTAGATTACGCAAAGACTTGCTTTAAGCTCTTTGGAGAATACGTAGATTGCTTTTTTACCTTCAATGAGCCGATAGTCCATGTCGAATGTGGCTACCTTTATCAATATCATTACCCATGCGAGGTAGATCCCAAAAAGGCAGTCCAAGTAGCCTACAATACCCAATTAGCATCAGCCAAGGCCATAAAAGCCCTAAGAGAGCTAGACCCAAATAAAAAAATCGGAATAATCCTAAACCTAACTCCAGCCTATCCGAGAAGCAATCATAAAAACGACCTGGAAGCAGCAAGGATAGCAGACCTTTTTGCCCAAAAGTCCTTCCTAGACCCATCAGTTCTCGGGACTTATCCAAAAGAGCTTGTCGATATAATCAAAAAAGAAGGCCTCATGCCAGATTTCACTGCAGATGAGCTAGAAATAATTAAAAACAATACCGTAGACCTCCTTGGAGTAAATTACTACCAACCACTTAGAGTAATGGAAAATCCCTACACCTACAAGGATGATGCCATATTTATGCCTACTAAGTACTATCTGCCATACGATATGCCAGGTAAGCGCATGAATCCTTACAGGGGTTGGGAAATCTACCCTCAAGCCATCTATGACATAGCCATCAATATTAGGGACAATTACAATAATATAGACTGGTTTGTCTCAGAAAATGGCATGGGAGTCGAAGATGAGGAAAGATTTAGAAAAGATGGCAGGATAGAAGATGATTATAGGATTGACTTTATCAAAGAGCATTTGACCTACCTCAAAAAAGCCATGGATGAAGGGGCAAATTGCAAGGGGTACCATCTATGGACCTTCATAGATTGCTGGTCCTGGCTAAATGCTTATAAAAATAGATATGGCCTTGTAGAATATAAGCTTGACACCGGCGAGAGGATTATCAAAAAATCTGGAGCCTGGTTTAAGAAACTAAGCGAAGACAAGGGGTTTTAAGTTAAGGGGAATTTATACAAGCGATTTCCAATTTTTCCTAAAATAGCTTATAATATAAGTAAGAAATCAAAAAGGAGTAAATATGTACGGGTCAATTGAATTAGGCGGCACCAAGATTAGGTGTGCAGTTTTAGATGAATTAGGCAATATAATCAAGGAAATTAGGATAGAAACATCTGATCCTAAGGAAAATATGAAGGATATGGTAGATTTTCTAAAGGCAAATCCTGTAGAAAGCATAGGAATTGGAGCCTTTGGGCCAATTGATGTGGACAAGGAATCAAAGACCTACGGCTTTGTCCTAGAAACTCCAAAAAAGCTTTGGAGAAATTTTGACCTTTTAGGTTCAATCAAGAAAGAATTAGACCTACCAATAGGCTTTACCACAGATGTTGGGGCAAGCGGAATTGGTGAATACAAGTACGGGGCAGCCAAGGACAAACGCTCTTCTCTTTACCTAACCATTGGTACAGGGGTAGGTGGTTCTTATATCCAAGATGGAGTCCTACTTGAGGGCTTCTCCCACCCAGAAATGGGCCACATAGAGCTTGCCAGAGAAGAAGGTGATACTGTAAAGGCCAAGTGCGACTTCCATGATTCTTGCTTTGAGGGCCTATGCGCAGGACCTGCTCTAGAGCTAAGGACAGGGGTCAGGGGAGAAAATCTTGATAAGGATGACCCAGCCTTTGATATACTCGCTAGATATATAGCCAAGGGCCTTATGACCTACACCATGATCCTAAGGCCACACATCATAATAATAGGTGGTGGTGTAGTAAATAAGGAAGGCATGATTGAAAAAATCAGAAGAGAATTTGCGAAACTTGACAACCACTATATAAATATCCCAAATCCAGATGAGTATATAGTCTTCCCAGAACTAGGCAATGAAGCAGGCCTAATAGGAGGCTATGTCCTAGCCAAGGATGCCCTAAAAGACGAATAAAAGATAAAAAAAAGCTCTAGGCCAGCATTTAGCTAGCTTAGAGCTAATTTTTATTTAGATTTTGCTTCTAAAATTAGTTTCTGTTTTAAATTCCACAAGTCTTGGGAAAGGTCCACATAGTAATTGTGTGGGCTATCATATCTTTTCACCTCATCCCAAAGGCTTGCTACTTCTTCTTTCCTATATTCTGCGATTTCTTCAAGGCAAGGCTGTTCGTAGACAAGTTCTCCCTTATCAAAGATTTGAACCTGCATTTCTCTAGCCCTAAAGTCCTTCATCTTTTTCATCTTCCAGGTAAATAGTGGGTCAAAGATTACCATAGGCTTAGAATCATCCACCTTCTCCTCGGCAAGAGCTATATAATCAGCCTCGGCCTTGCCAGTTTTCTTGTCATAAAGCCTATAGACCTTCTTAAAGCCAGGTGTCGTAATCTTTTCTACATTTTCAGATACCTTAATCTTAGCCTTCATATCCCCATCTTTTTCCATGGCAACAAGCTTATAAACTCCGCCAAAAACTGGGTCAGACTTGGCAGTAATTAGCCTTTCGCCAATACCAAAGGAGTCAATTTGTGCTCCCTGGGCAAGGAGGGACTCGATTTTAAATTCATCAAGGGAATTGGAAGCGACAATGGTAAAGTCTTCTAGGCCATTTTCATCAAGTCTTTTCCTAACTTCCTTAGAAAGATAAGCTAAATCTCCCGAATCAATCCTAACCCCGCCTTTAAGTCCTTTTGGTACAAGCTCTTCCTTAAAGACCTTCATGGCATTTACAAGGCCTGATTCTAGGGTATCGTAGGTATCGATTAGGAGTATGCAATTATCTGGATACATCTTGGCGTAGGTTTTAAAGGCTTCATATTCGGAGTCAAAGGCTTGAATCCAAGAGTGGGCCATGGTTCCTGCTGCCTTAAAACCGTATTTTTGTGATGAATAAGTATTGGATGTAAGTGGGGCACCGGAAATAAAGGCAGCCCTAGCTCCTGTAATAGAAGCATCAGCTCCCTGGGCACGTCTAGCCCCAAATTCCATAACTAGCCTGCCCCTAGCAGATGAGACAATCCTGTTAGTCTTAGTTGCTATAAGTGAATTAAAATTCATTGACAAGAGTAAGTAAGTTTCTATAATTGAACACTCAATGATAGGGGCTTTGACAGTAATAATTGGCTCGCCAGGAAACATGACAGACCCTTCAGGAAAGGCCCACACATCGCCTGTAAACTTAAAATTAGAAAGATATTCTAAAAATTCTTCAGAGAAATTTTCAGTCTGTCTAAAATATTCTATGTCATCTTCTGTAAAATGTAGGTTCTTGATAAAGTCGATTACATCGTTAAGACCTGCAAAAATAGCATAACCGCCGCCATCGGGGTTTTTCCTATAAAAGGCATCAAAGACTGCTACTTGATCCTTCATGCCATTTTCAAAATATCCAGCCGCCATTGTAAACTCATAAAAGTCACTAAGCATGGATAAATTTCTAATCTCGCTCATAAGCTCCTCTTTTCTATACTATTACTTTATTTTATACCCAAAAATTAGAAATTTGCTCCTAAATTTACAAAAAATTACCCATAAGGGGCTAAAACAAGTATATTAATCATAAGAAATGAGGAGAGACTTATGTATATATTTGATATAGATGGTACCTTGCTATACACTATAGATACCATAACTTACTTTATAAACGAAACTTTAAAAGCCTTTGGCCTAGGGGAGTGCCCAAAAGTCATGGTCGAAAAATTTGTAGGCAATGGGCCAGTAGTCCTTTGCGAAAAAGTCCTAGATTATGTAGGGGCAGAAAGGGATGCTTCCTACAGGAAAGATTTTCTAGATACCTACAACAAGGCCTATGATGACAACCCATCCCACCTTACAAGGCCTTATGATGGGATAAAAGAAGTATTAGATAAGCTTAAAAAAACCGGCAAGCCCTTAGTATGTTTTTCCAATAAACCAGATGAAACCAGTAATAAAGTAATCCCAGCAGTATTTGGAGAAGGCTATTTTGACTATATCTTAGGATACAGAGAAGATTATAAGAGAAAGCCATCCCCAGAAGGCATCATGATCTTAAAGGATAGATTTGGGGTAAATAATTCAGATATAATCTATTTTGGCGACAGCGAAGTAGATATAAAATGTGGTAAAAACGCAAATATCTACACAGTAGCCTGCTCTTGGGGCTTTAGGGATAGGAAAATCCTAGAAGAAGGAAATCCTGATTTAATCATAGATAATCCAAAAGAAATGTATATAAGGAGGGCCTAAATGAAACTAGCACTAGTAAGAATCGACTCCCGCCTATCCCACGGCAAGGTCGTAGAGATATGGTGTGCAAAATACGGGATAGACAAGGTAATAATAGCAAATGATAGGGTAGCCACAGATGACTTTAGACAAGAAGTAATGAACCTAACCATCCCAGAAAATATAGAGGCGACCTACCTAAAAGTAGCAGATGTGAAAGATTTTCTAGAAAAACACCCAGGCGACTACTTCGCCATAGTAGAAAGTCCAGAAGATGCCGAAAAAATCGAAGACTCCGGCATAAAAATCGAAAAACTAAACATAGGTATAATCCACATGCAAGAGGGCAAAAAAAGCCTAACAGAAGAAGTAGCAGTAGATGATAATGATTTGAGGATATTTAAGAAATTAAAAGAGGCAGGCACAGAAATAGCTGTGAGACTTTCGCCATTTGCCAGCAAGAGATCCTTAGATGAGTTTTTCTTGCAATGATAAAAAGGGTTTTTAGGGACTTTCCCCTTAAAACCCCTTTTTTTATTATCCAAGATAATAACTTTTTGCTTTATTATCCAAGATAATAGCATTATAAAGTTGTTCTCTTCGTAACTTAATCTCATAATAAATTATTGTCATCAAGCTGATGACTTCGCCAAAGGGGGAGGGCCAAGGACCCTTTCGCATGGGTCCTCATCGGACGGAAACCCGTTTGCTACGCAAACTCCTTCGTGCTACCGCACTATGTTTCCGGCATAAACGCCCCAAATTAAGGGGCGTTTATGTCCCCCTTACACCCCCACTTCGTTACACCCCACAAGCGACTCCTAAGGCGGAGTGCGAAAAGTGAAGATTGCCTAACGGAAATCCTCTATATTATGATGGATTACTTCGTATCTAACTAGCCTTATCCTTACTGATTTAAAATCAAAAGTCCCCTAAAAATCACAATCTAGCCCAACTATGAACTTTATATTTACTTGTCATCTCAGTAGTTACAGTATTTGTATTTAAGTATGGTTGTCAGTGTTATTTTCTAAACGGTGACTTTTGATTTTAAATCTCCTGAACTTGGGGATATTATTTTTTATCCTGAGAGATTTTTAACTACAAATCGAATCTAAGGCTCGGTTTACTCTGCATAAGTCCTTCCATAGCTCGGCTTCGCTTCGCTAGGATAGGGCTATAGCCTATGGCAAACATTGCTATAAGTAGAGCTGGGGAAAAAATCTAAAGAATTACTTAATTAAAATCGTAGATTATTTTAAATCAAGGAAGCGTTAAGAAAATTTTGTTGAGCGTAGCGAATCTAAATTTTTAGCTGACGAGATTTGAAATAATAGATTTTGAACCAGGATGAATAGCAGTCATGTACCAAAAGTTTGCGTAGCAAACATCCTATTTCCCCGCGAGGGGTCGCTCGGAGGGTGTAACGGAAAGGGGGTGTAAGGGGGAATCCCTAGGGAACGTGTAGGACTCCCCAAAAGTTGTAGCTAGAAAAGAGGCTGCAATGAAAAAATATAGTTTAGAATTAAAGAAAAAAGTAATAAAAGAATACGAAGAAGGCGAAATAAGTTTAAATAAATTAGCAAGAA
>NZ_JAMXSM010000022.1:0-29666 GCF_026131665.1 Anaerococcus sp. NML200574
AGATGACAGTTTTTATGACGGATATTTTAACCCTAAAACCACCTCGTCATACTACTTCTTCATTATACAAAAATAGTGCAAGATAGAAATCACTTTCTTTCTTACACTATTTATGGTACTAAAAACCACCAGTTACCCGGTGGTCTTTATATTTTATAGGCTTTGTAGGAATTTTCTTACTGCGCCTTCTTCTTTATTCATTTCTTTAAAGTCTGCTATTATCTTATCAGCAAGTCCTATTTTTACTAGGTCTATGCCAAAGATTTCTTCATTGCCTATAATCTTTAATAGGCTCTCATCGATTCCTTCGTTGTCCTTAAATTTCACATCTTTAAGGTCTTCTTGTAGGCTTGCTAGCATTGGATCTGGTGATGGTTCAAAGGCTTTTCCTTCATCATCTATAGCTAGTAGATATCTTAACCAACCTGCTATAACAGCTGGGATGAATTTTAGGTCTTTGATTGCTTCAGGGTTTGTATCCTTATAAGCATTTAGGGTCTTACCATATCTTACAGCTACCTTTTGAGATGTATCTGTCGCTATTCTTTGTGGAGCATCTGGTAGGAATGGGTTAGGGAATCTTACATTCAATACAGTGTCAATAAAGGACTTTGGATCTATGATACCTGGGTCTACTACTACTGGCATGCCTTCTGTATAGCCTACGCCCTTGATGAGTTTAACTAGGTCTTCATCTTTCATCTCTGCACTGATTAGGTCATAGCCAAGTAGGCAACCGTAGACTGCAAGAGCTGTATGAAGTGGGTTTAGGCAGGTTGTTACCTTCATTGTTTCTACTTCATCTACTGTCTTTCTGTCTGTAAAGATGATGCCCTTCTTATCCCATGCTGGATAGGATGTAGCCTTTGATTCTTCTATTACTAGGTATTCTGTTTCTTCTGCATTTACAAATGATGGTGGTTGTGGTCTGCCATCCATAATTGGACTTTCTACTGGGCTGTAGCCTTTTTCCTTTAAGATTTTACCGATTGATTCATCTGCAACTGGTGTAATCTTATCTATCATTGATAATGGGAAAAATACCTTAGTCTCATCTTCTAAATATTCAACGAATTCTTTTTCAACTATGCCATTTTCTGCCCAAGCCTTGGCAAAATCAAGTACTGATGCCTTTAGCTTATCACCATTGTGGCTGCAGTTATCCATTGATGTCATGGTTATTGGATAAGCTCCATTTTTAAATCTGTGGTATAAAAGAGCTGCAACTATGGCCATAGAGTTAGACACATTTAGGTCCTTATCTTTCATTTCAGCCTTAACTTGATCTGTGAAATCACCATCTAGACCCTTTATATTGTAGCCTTTTTCTGTAATTGTAAAAGATACTACCTTTAGGCTTTCTTTGGCAAAGATTTCTTCAGCTCTGGCCCAATCTTGGCTCTTAGTTGCCTTTACTGTTTCTGCAATTGCTCCTACTACTCTTAGGTCAACAGTGCCATCAGATTTGAGGGTTACAGCTGTAGATAGGTTATCATTTGCACCAAATATATAGTCAAGCTTTTCTGCACCAAAGGTTTCAAAAATAATAACTCCTGTATCAGCAAGACCTTCATCTAAGATTTCATCTTGAACTCTTGCTGGGAATGCTCTGAATATGTTTCCACCACCAAAGTGCACCCATTCAGGATTTTCTTTAGTATTTGCTCTAACTTTTTCAATGTCATAGCTTGGCAAGACAAAGCCTTTTTCTTCCCATAGGGCCTTGTCATTTTGAATTGATTGTAGGGATAATTTAACTTCTGTCATATAATTTCCTTTCTTTGCCTAAAAATAGATAACTTAAGCGCTTACATTCTACCTATAAAATTTTTCCTGAATTTATCAGGAAAAAGATTTCTCTCTACTTATATTATATGATAAGAATCGGTTTTTAGCAATTATTTTTATTCTTATTTACAAATAATTTTTCTACAGGCTAATACTTTGATAAAAATCACTTAGGTATGAAACTGTGCTTGCTATATTATAACCAGCGTCAGATATTTCTTTAGAAAAATCTAGCCTGTCATATGGCATAGTATCAAGGATTTCCCTAATCCACTTAGCCTTTTCTAAAGGAAGAAACTTTAAGTAAGGACTTATGCCCACTTCTTTTGGTATCCTGTCTGATGCTAAGACCTTAAGGCCTGATGCCTGGGCTTCTATAGCCGCTATGCCAAGCCCTTCCCTGAGAGATGGAAATAAGAAAAGGTCCGCTGCTGAAAGGTAGGCCCCTACCCTATTACTAGATGGCAAAAACAAGATAAAGTCAGAGACTCCAAGCTCCCTTGCCTTATCTTTAAGCATATTTTCATCTGGCCCATTACCTAAAAATATTAAGCGAGTTTTGGGATTTTTTTCTACAAGTTCTGGCATGATTTCTATTAAAAAGCTTTGATTTTTAACACTCATAAGGCTTGCCACATTTAAAAGCACAAACTTATCGCAAAGGTCAAATTCCTTTCTTATCTCATCTCTTAACTTGTCAGAAAATCTAAATTTATCCAGATCAATCCCATTATTTATCTTTACATAAGAAGCCCCATAGAGGTCTCTACCTGCCTCATCAGAGCAAGCAAACCTATAATCAGAATATTTTATTACCTGACCCTTAAAAAGATTTCTTATAAAGTTTTTAAGCTTTGAGGAATTTTGGATGCCATGGTTATGTGATATAGTCACAAGGCCATGGGCCTTGGCCTTTCTTAGGATAAGGGCCTCTGTTCCCCTAAAGTTGTTGTGAAGAATTTTTATTTCTTTGTGTTTGTCAAAAAATTTATCCAAGTCATTTAAGTAGACCCAAGGTTTAAGTGGATTTAGCTTATCTATTGTAAATACCCTTCCACCAAGACTTTCTATTTGTTCTTTCATCAGTGGATTATCAATCCTGTGGACCAAAAAATCAAAGGCAAACTTATCAGGATCTAGCTTTTTCATTATAGTCATAAGAAGACTTTCGATTCCACCGACTCCCATTGACCCCATGACATGGACAATTCTAATTTTATTTTTCAAGGATTACTCCCTTCTATTACAATATATGATTTCTGTCCTATTATATCATTTTTCATCCTAAACTCATAAAAATTTTAAAAAAATCATCTTTGGTAACTAATGTTACAGATATTTAGTGAAATTTCTTCTATAATTGAAATATAAGAATTGAAGAAGAAAAATCAGGAGGAAAATATATGTTTTGTTATCAATGTCAAGAAACAGCAGGAAATAAAGGATGCACCAAAGTCGGCGTATGCGGCAAGAGTGAAGATGTTGCAAATCTCCAAGATCTTTTAATATATACAACCAAGGGCCTAGCATCTATAGTAATGAAGGCAGGAAAGGTATGTGATAAAGTCTATGACAGGATTTCTAACAATCTTTTCATAACCATAACCAATGCCAATTTTGATGAAGATTTTATCCTAGATGCGGTTAAAAAAACCATGGCCATGAAGGAAAAAATCACAAATAAACACCAAATCACAGACCTAAACGAAGTTGAAGCCTACATATCATTTGATGATGAAGAATTAAAAAGAAAGGCCATCGAAGTAGGTGTTTTAAATATCATAAATGAAGATGAAAGATCTCTCGTAGAGCTTGTGACCTACGGTCTTAAGGGAATGGCCGCCTACAACCACCACGCCAATGTCCTAGGCTACAGAGATGAAAATGTCGATAAATTTATATCTTTCGCCCTAACAGAAACAATCAAAAAGGATAAGGAAATCAACAACCTAATTGACCTAGTAATAAAAACAGGAGAACACGGGGTGGCTGCCATGGCCCTACTAGATTAGGCCAATACCGAAAGATTTGGAAATCCAGAAATGACTGAAGTAGATTTTTCAGCAGGATCAAAGCCAGGCATCCTAATTTCAGGCCATGACCTAAATGATATGGAAATGCTCCTTGAACAAAGCAAGGATGCTGGAGTAGAAATCTACACCCACTCAGAGATGCTTCCTGCCAATTATTACCCAGCCTTTAAGAAATACGACCACTTCCACGGCAACTACGGAAATTCTTGGTGGAGCCAAAATGAAGAATTTGAGAAATTTAACGGCCCAATCCTTATGACAACCAACTGCATTGTCCCACCAAAGAAAAACAACACCTACCTTGATAGGTTCTATACAACATCAAATGCAGCATATCCAGGAGCAATCCACATCGAAGCTGATGAAAATGGCTACAAGGACTTTTCTCCTATAATCGAGAAAGCTAAGAAATGCCAAGCCCCAACAAATCTTGAAGATACAAAGATTGTCGGTGGTTTTGCCCACAATCAAGTCCTAGCCCTAGCTGATAAGGTTATAAATGAAATAAATGAAGGAAATATCAGAAAATTTGTCGTAATGGCAGGCTGCGATGGTAGAAGCTCTAAGAGATCTTATTACACAGACTTTGCCAAAAGCCTACCACAAGACACAATAATCCTTACAGCAGGATGTGCAAAATACCGCTACAACAAGCTAGGCCTAGGAGATATCAACGGCATACCAAGAGTCCTAGATGCTGGTCAATGCAACGATTCATTCTCCCTTGTACAAATTGCCCTAGCCCTAAAGGATGCCTTTGGCCTAGAAAGTGTAAATGATTTACCAATCGAATACAACATAGCTTGGTATGAACAAAAGGCTGTAATAGTTCTCCTTGCCCTTCTAAGCTTGGGAGTTAAAAATATCCACCTAGGACCAACACTTCCTGCCTTCTTATCAGAGACAGTAGTCAACTTCCTAGTAGAAAACTTCAACATAGCTCCAAATACCACAGTAGAAGAAGATTTAGAAAAAATGATTGGCTAAAAAATTTAAGCAAAGTCTCATGGCTTTGCTTATTTTTTATACAGTGGGGTATCTTTTAAAAAGAGGTAAGTATGAATTTAAAAGAAATATCTATATTTAAAAATTTAAGTGATGAAGAAATAAAAGACATGACAGCAAATACTCAAATAATCGAAAAAACCTATGCCAAAGATGCCTATGTCTTTAGGATTGGTGATAGGTCAGGCGACTTGTTTTTCCTAAAGGAAGGAGCCCTTAGCGTTTATCAAATAGATTCAAATGGCAAGAGGTATATCTTCCAAAAATTTGATAAGCCAGTCCTATTTGGAGAAGTCTATGCCTACCTAAATGAGCCCTTTGATTTTGATGCAGTCTGCGATAAGGATTCTAAAATCCTTATCATCAAGGACTTTAAGGGCCTATTTGAAAGATCAAACAATCAAAAATTCCTAAAATCCTATATCACCATCCTATCCAAAAAATGTCTGGCCCTTTCTAAGAAAAACCAAATCACTTCCCAAATGAGCCTTCGCCAAAAGATTGCCAAATATTTTCTAGAAATAGAAGAAGATGGCAAGATAAATCTAAATATGAATAGGGAGGCCCTAGCAGATTTCCTAACCACAACCAGGCCATCTCTTTCTAGAGAACTGTCAAAGATGGCCGATGATGGTCTACTATCTATAAATGGATCAAAAATTGCCATAAACAAGGAAAAATTAACGGAAATTTTATAAAAGACCTAGGCAAGGGCCCGAAAATATTATATAATAATCCTATATTATTTTATAAAGGATAGCTATGCAATATTTTTTTAGACACACAACAGATGGGACTTTTGCCTTTAACATGACCTATGTTAGGCTTGGTCTAATTCTATTTTTACTAATAGTTTACAAACTCAAAGACAAAAAAAAGCTTTTAGAAAGTTTACTTGTTACTTCCCTTATCCTTCAGGGAGTCTTATTTGCCTGGTATGCCATGGATTTTGACCTTTTAATAAAAGAAGGCCTTCCCCTCTACCACTGCAGGCTAGCAGGGATAATGGTTGCGATTTCTTACTTTTTAAGAAAAGAAAAAATCCAAAGCTATTTTGCAGACCTGGCCCTAATTGGGACAAGTATCGCCTTTTCTATACCAGATCCATCCAAATTTGCCTGGCCCCATGTCACAAATCTAACCTATGTGGCCAACCACTACGTCCTAATGGCTTGTGGCATGCTAATTTGCTTAAAAAATAAGCAAAAATTAGGATTTAAAGAGATTTTTCTAACGACAGCTATAATAAACGCCCTAATCCTAATCTTGGACCTAGGTCTAAATGCCAACTACGGCTACCTAGTCAAGGTCCCTATAGAATATTTCAGCGGCCTTAGCCCAATAATAATCTCCCTAGCCATGACAGGCCTAATGAGCGGGGCGATTTATCTAGTAGAAATTATTAAAGAGAAAATCAGAAATAAAAAAGCAAGAAAATATTAAAACCGACGCAAATTTTTGCGTCGGTTTTTGTTTTTCTAATATGTCATTTTTAATAAAATATCATTCTCTTATTGCCTGAAATTAGGGTTCTTACTTGTCTTTCTGTAAAGATTGCGTAGTCGCCTTCCATGGTGTGTTTTAGGGTTGATAGGCCTACCCCAAATTCTAGGGCATCGTACATATCATTGCCCTTTGAGTAGGAATTGATAAGTCCTGCTGCAAAGGCATCTCCTCCTCCTATCCTATCTACTATATCAAAGGTGTAAGCCCTGGTTTTAATGTATTCATCCCCACAATAGGCACCTGCTGATAGGGCGTTTTTGGAGGCTGAAAATGAGGTCCTGATTGTGGATATAGCATATTTCAGATCATATTTCCTGTATAGGTCTATGAGCATGTTTGATACACTTACATGGTCAAATACTCCCTTAAAGGATGAGTGAAGGCTAGGAAGTACTCCTATTAGGATATCGACATCATCTAGAATTGACTTATAAAATTCTGCTGCCTGATCTAAAGGCCAGAGGTTTGACCTGTAGTTTAGGTCAAAGATTACTTCTACATCATATTCTTTGGCTCTTTTTATAGCATATCTGGTAAGTTCTCTACCCTCTTCTGATAGGGCTGCTGTTATGCCTGATAGGAAGAAAATCTTGGCATCTTCGAATATGTCTTTCCAATCAAATTCAAAGTATTTGGCCTGACTCATGGAGGAATTTTTCCTGTCGTAGATTACCTTGGATGGCCTTAAGCCTATGCCATTTTCTGCATAGTAGATTCCTATTCTTTCTCCTCCCCTGGCTACATGGCTCATATCTATGCCAAAGTCTCTGAGGCTATCTATAGCTGCATCTCCTATGAAATTGTCTGGAAGTCTTGTGATCATCTTTACCTTTTGGCCTAAGTTGGCTAGGGCTATAGCTACATTGGCTTCACTGCCCCCGTAGGTGGTCATAAAATTTTCTGCTTGGATAAATCTTTCATGACCTGGTGGGGAGAGTCGTAGGATTAGTTCTCCCATGCAAACAATTTTGTCTTTCATTTTTCCTCCTTTCGGTATCGGGAGTTAAGGGCTGGCCCTTAACTATCCCATTTTTTGTAAATTATTTACTTAATTAATAGTTATTATTTACTGTTTTTCTTCGGTATTTTATCAATTAGTAAATTATTTTTATTTACTATTGAATAATAGGAGCTTTATTATTTCATGAATAGTTATTTTTAATAATTTTCTTCGTAACTATGTCACTTAATTAATTATGATTATTTATAATTGAATCTTCGTAAAAGGGGGAGAGCCAAGGTAACGTTCCGCATGTTCCCTCACCGCTCTCCCCCTTACACCCCCTCTTCGCTACACCCTCCAAGCGGCTCCTGCGGAGGGCATGCTGTAGATTGCCTTTGGCAATCTCTTTTTGATATTTAACTTCTTTTCATTCTGGTTCAAAATCTCTTATTTCAAGTCTTGTCAGCTAAAAATTTTGATTCGCTATGCTCAACAAAATTTTTTTACGCTTCCTCTACTTGAAATAAAAACGATTTTATCTAAGTAAATGATATTTATTGTTTATAGGTTCTACTTTTTTATAAATTTTAGCCTATGTAGGCCTGGGCTTTGCCAGGCTTTTTTTAGTAGCTTAGGCCGTAGCCTAGTTTATATTCGTTTCCTTCTTCGTCTTTGTAGGCGTAGGTTTCTTTCATGTATTTGTGTTTGTCGTAGCCTGGGACGTCGTTTGGAGATGCGCAGATTCCGTTTTCATCTACTGCTAGGACTGCTTCGTTTTTAGGGAAAGTGAATGGTAGTTTGCCTGTTGGGGCAAATTTGCCTACTAATACATCTACTTGAGCTGGAATGAAGGTTTCGAAGTTTGCTAAAAGAACGTCTGCATATTTTTCTGCATTTTCTAATATCCATGGCATGGTTGAGTTGACTGATACTAGAAGTTTTGCTCCGTTTTTGTCTGCTAGCTTTCTGTATTCTTCTAATTTTCCTATATTTGCTACTGTTGTTTCTGTGTATTCTGAGCCGTCTAGGGCTTTATTTGTTTTTTCCTCGCATAGGTCTAATTCTAGGAGGCCTGGGGTTGCTGAGAAGTAGTTGCCTGATTTTGGTGTGATTTGTACAAAGATTGCTTCAGCTTCTTCTGGGCTATCTACTAGGATGATGTCATCCCTATCTTTTAATTCTTTTAGCGCTTCATTTCTAAAGGTTTCTGCCTTGTCGGCTTCCTTGTGAAGGTAGTCGAAGTATAATTTTGTTTTTTCCTTTAGTGGAAGAGTATTTTCTTTATTCTTTAATAATACTACAGATCTTTGGTGGGCTGAGTAGGCCTTGGCTAGGTTTTTCTCATCTCTTACGATTTCTTTTGCCTTTGCTGGATCTACGTAGGTTTTCTCATCGAAGAGTCCTAGGTCAAACATTTCTTTTAGGAGTCTTACGTTTGCTTCTACTAGTCTTTCGTGGGAGATTTTGCCTTCATCGTAGGCCTTGATTATCCAGTGGGACTCGTTGGTGTCTGAGATTAAATCTACCCCGTTATTTACTGCATAGGCTGCACGATCTTGTTTTTCAAGGTGCATTACACCCCATGCCATGTTATCTAGGATACCTGAGTCTGAGTTGATGTATCCTTTAAAGCCCATGTCTTCTCTTAGGATATTTTGGATGAAGTATTCGTTGAAGGCGAAGCCTACTGGCTCAAACGGAATCCTCTTGCCCTTGTAATTTTGTACTGCTGATTTTTCGTGGGCAGGGATTGAGTAGTAAGGCATGATTGATGATACATTTTTATCTACTACTGCCTTAAATGGTGGCATATGGTATTTTTCTAGAGAGCCTGGTGTCCTATAAACGTTGAACTTACCTTCTGCATAGTGAGGGTCAAAGCCGTTTTCCCTTGCTCCTCCACCTGGGAAGTGCTTCATGGTCATGGCTACTGATTCTTCGTTTACTTCTTCGCCTTGGAAAGCATCTAATAAATCTTCGCCTGCTTTTGTGATTAATTCTACATCTTCACCGAAGGTTCCGTAAAATCTTTGCCATCTTGGGTCTGTGGCTGTATCTAGCATGTACATATAGCCTTTTCTAAGGCCTGAATATTTCCACTCATCTCTTGCTATCTCGCCGAATTCTTTAAAGATTGAATAGTCATAGTCCCCATCTGGGTGGTAATTTCTTGCCTTATCTCCTAGATATACTGCTGCAAGGCCTAGGGTTGATGGATAGGTTGTAAATACTCCTACTGCATCGTTCATGCCGAAGGTTCTTTCGGCATTTTCATTTCTTGAGTTTGATGCTATTATTACAGGTATACCTAGACGGCTTTCTTCTGCCACTTCATTTAGGGCATTGACCCATCTTGCTATGTCTTCTTCAGAGAAGTTTTCTCTTAGGATAAAGTGTCTTAGTCCCATTTCCTTGATGTGCTTTGTTGAACCGTGGTTTATTTGACCGATAAAGATATTTTTATCTTCGTATACTTCTTCATCTAGGATGCCATCGTGGCTTGTTTTGGACTTATCTTCCTGGGCTAGACCCATTCTTTGGCTTTTTATTACCATATTTCCTGCAAGCTCTTCTACAGTCATCCTGTTTGCAAGATCTCTTGCCCTTGTTTCTGAATCTAATCTCCAATCTTCATATGGATCAAGAACGCCATTATCGTTTAGGTCTTTAAATTTTAGTCCTTCTACTTCTAGGATATGTTTGCTTCTAGTTTCTAGTTTTGGTTGTCTTTTCATGTGACTTCCTTTCTCTTTATAATTTTTGAAAAAAGACCCCCAGTTGGGCTGGGCCACTTAGGAGGTCGATTTTTTATTACTTAAGCTCTCTCTTATCTTCTAGATATTTGTTGTTTTCTTCAACTTGTTTTTTGCTTAGTGGATATAGGAATAGTACTACTATTCCGCCTAAAGCTAGTGCTATAGCTGGGATTAGAGTTGCTATGTTGTAGATTCCTAGGGCTACTTCTGGTGTTTGGGTTGCAGCGCCTTTTACAAATCCTACTGCTGATAGGGCAAAACCACCTAGACCACCTGCGAAGGCTTGGCCTAATTTTCTAGCAAATGAGTAGATAGCGTATACTTTTCCGTCATCTCTGACTCCATTTTTGATTTCTAGGTCATCTATTACGTCTGTAATCATTGCCCAGGTTAGGGTGTTGAAGATGCCTAAGAATACGTAAGCAATTCCTGCTCCTGCTAGGAAGACATACATATTTTTAACTTTTAATACATAAAGTATAAAGTAAATTGCTCCTGAACCGAATAAACCGATAATTGTCGCTTCTTTTTTACCAATCTTTTGGCCAAGTTTCATGGCTGTTGGTGCTGTTACTAGCATTGGTAGGGTTGTTACAAGGCCTGCTAATTGCATACCTGTTGAGTTACCAAAGTAGGTTCCATAAACATAAGCGTTCATTGAACCGATTAGAAGCATACCTAGTAGTAGACAGATTGATACTAGGATTATTGATAGGAGGGATCTCTTGTTTAAGACATTTCCTATACCTGATATAATGCTTTCCTTTTCTCCGCCTGATTCTCTAGCTATATCTACTCTTTCTGTTACAAGTTTATAGCAAAGAAGGTAGGATGCTATTGCCATAAGTCCGTATAAGCCTGCTACTACTGGGAATCTTCCTTCTAGCAAGACGTCTGCTTGGCCAGGGACTTTTTGATATAATAAGTATGGTGTTAGGGTACCAATTACTAGCATTGCAATTGTAGCACCTAGGGTTCTAAATGTGGATAATTCTGTTCTTTGGTCAGCTTCTGGTGTGATAGCTGATGCCATGGATCCATAAGGAATGTTTATAAAGGTATAGCATAATGAACCCCAAAGAATGTAGGTTGCATACATTATGATTACTTTCATTCCGTAGTCAAAGTCTTTAAATCCTGTTTGGAAGAGCAAGAAGCCTGCAACTGCTACTGGAACTGCTCCCCATTTCATAAATGGTCTAAATTTACCGTCCTTATTACCGGCAAATCTATCTACGATTGTTCCCATACCTACATCTGTGAAGGCATCTACTAATCTTGATACGAAAAATAGTCCACCGACAACTTTTGGGTCAATTCCCCAAACGTTGGTATAGAATAACATTAAAAAGGATGATACTAGGGTGAAGGTAAAGTTGTTACCTATATCACCAAAGGCGTAACCTATCTTATCTTTAATGCCAAACGGTTTTATATTCTTATTCATAATATTCCCTCTATTTTATAAGTTCGCTTTAATAATTTCTGCTTGATCTTGGCATAGTAAGCAAAGCTCTTGGGCCTTGAATATATGCTCTTGGGTCATAGCATTTTCTGTGCCATTTAGAGAATCTAGAATCATTTCCCCGAAGAATGGGAAGCCTACTTTGCCATTGGCTTTTATATGCTCTTCCCCATTTTCATCTACTACAAATACATGATCGCCTGTGGCTTCTTCGCCTACATTTGTATATTTTCTTACTTCTATATAGCCTTTTGTGCCTGTAATGAAGGTCCTGCCATCTCCCCAAGTTGAAAGTCCCTTTGGGCTAAACCAGTGGACCTTGTAGAAGAAGGTTGCTCCATTTTCACCTACTAAGGTCGCATCGCCGTAGTCTTCTAGCTCTGGTGTGTCTGGGTTATTGTAATTTGCTACCTTAGCTGAGATGACCTTTGCATCATCATTGCCAGTGTAATATAAAAATTGTTCGATTTGGTGGCTTCCTATATCTGCTAGGATTCCGCCGTACTCTTCTTTTTTGAAAAACCAATCTGGACGGCTTTCCTTATTTAGGCTGTGTGGGCCAAAGCCTGTTACTTGGAGGACTTTTCCAATTCTTCCTTCTTTGATTAATTCTCCTGCAAGGATTGCTCCTTCTACGTGGAGTCTTTCTGAGAAGTAGACAAAGTATCTCTTGCCTGTTTCTTTATAGACTTTTTTAGTTTCTGCTAGCTGGTCTAGGCTTGTAAAACCGGTCTTGTCTGTGAAATAATCCTTGCCTGCCTTCATGACTTTATTACCTAGGGCGCTCCTTAGATTTGGGATGGCCGCTGCTGCTACCATCTTGATTTCTGGGTCTTCTAGGATTGTATCAAGAGAATCGACCGCCTGAGCTTCTGGGAATTTTTCTCTAAATTCTTCGATTTTTTTAGGGTCTTTGTCATAGACATAAACTATATTTGCGCCAGCTTCTTTTAGGCCATTGCACATGCCGTAGATATGGCCATGGTCTAAGGCAGCTACTGCTACCTTAAACTGGCCATCTTCTACTACCTTGTTGGCCTTGCCAACTGGAGCGTAGTTCATGCCGTCTTTTTTATTTACTGCCATTAGAATAGGTCTCCATAGCCATTTGCTACTAACCAATCATAAGAGATTTTTAGTTCATTAAATGGATCTCTACCGTAGGATGAGTCTTGTTCTACAAGTAAGTATCTGCAGCCTGATGCTATGGCTTGGTCTGCACATTCCTTTAGTGGAAGTGAGCCTTGGCCTAGTGGGGCAAATCTTACCCTGTTGTCAAAGGCAAGTCTGAAGGCTTCCATATCTGTCCTTAATAAGTCTACATCTTCCATGGTTAGTGGCATTACTTCGTAGTCTTTTAGGTGGACTAATTCTACCTTGCCTGCGTATTTCTTTAGGATATTTACAGGATTTTCTCCACCTCTTTGTACCCAGTGTACATCTAGCTCAAAGCCTAGCTCTGGGGCATTTTCTGCTATGATATCTAAGAGATATTTGCCGTCATATCTTACAAATTCTACGTGGTGGTTGTGGTAGTAAAGCTTGATTCCTTCTTCTTTTAATTTTAGGGCAAAGTCGTTAGCTTTTTTTGCAAATTCGATTGCCTTTTCTAGGCTTGCCATCTTATCAAATGGAAGCATTCCTATTCTTAGTAGGTCTGTGCCTACAGCCTTACAATCTGCTACGATTTTGTCAAAGTCAGTGTCAAGGGATTCTTGGCCAGGAAACATTGACTCTACTGCTGCTGACATTGAAGCTACTTCCATGTCAAAGTCCTTGCAGGCTCTTATGATTTGGTCAATGTTTTCCTTGCTTGTCTCAACTTGGGATACTTCTACTGATTTGTATCCGATTTCGTTGAGTTTTTTGAAAGTTTCGTAAGGTCCAATTTCTTTGAATGCATCAACTACTGTTGATGCTTGTACTCCAATTTTAGTCATTTACTATGTCCTCTTTCTTTATTTCCTTGCCAGTTTCTGATGAGTCCATCATTGCTTGGATAATTTGCATGGTTTCCATCGCATCAGCTAGGTCACAATAATCATCTGTGTCATTTATGATTGCCTCATAAAATTTGTTGATTAGCTTTTCGTGACCTGCCCCGTAATAGTCCTTGGTTTGGTCTGATTTGTCATCTTCTGCTAGCAGATTTAGGTGTCTGTCAAATAGTCTGTTTTCTTTTATAGTGTATTTTTGCTTTTGTGTTATTACTTGAAGCTCTATGGAATCTGTGATTGAGTAGGCGTTTGTTGCTACGAATAAGCCGTTTACCCCGTCTTCGTATTTGATAAAGGCGCTTGCTGTATCTTCTACTTCGATTTCCTTATTCATTAACTTCGATAGGGTGGCTGTTAGGCTTTTCCAATCCTTGCCTGTCACATAGGCCATGAGGTCCAGGGTGTGGATTGCTTGGTTGATTATTACTCCAGCTCCAGCTTCCTTTTTTGTACCTCTCCATGGGGCCTGCTTATAATAGGCTATGTCCCTAAACCATGTGACAAGTCCTTTTACTCCAAAGACTTCTTCTTTGTTCTTTTCAAGTTCTTCTTTTAGTTTTACCACTGTCTTGTTGTAGCGGTTTTGGAAGCAGATACCAAGTTTTTGCTTGTCCTTGTATTTCATATAGTGATCATAGAGTTCTTTTGTCTCTTTATAGCCAACATCTACTGGCTTTTCGCAAAATACGTGAAGTCCCTTATCTAGGGCATATTTTGCTACCTTGGCGTGAAGATAGTGAGGAAGGCAAATATGAACTACATCTAAATCTTCCTTATCTATCATTTCCTTATAATCGCTATAGATTGGTGTGATGTCACAATGAGTGGCATCACACTTTTTCTGAGCAAGGTCTGTATCTATATCGCAAACCGCTGCAAGTCTTGCGTGTGGCGATTGATTTATTGAGTGTAGGTGGATGGGAGATACTGTCCCTAGTCCAATTACTCCAACTTTTAGCATAGTCTTACTTTCTTTCTTCGAATTTTCCTTCTTCTCTGATTTTTTCGTTTAACATATCTAGGTATTTGTCATCATCAAAGTCTTTTACGCTTACAGGCTCGCCTAACCAGCTTGATAGGTGAACAGCGTTTGCTAGTCTTACGCCGTTGATTCCTTCTGCTCCATTTGCTAGAAGCTCTTCACCGTCTAGGATATGAGCTGCAAAGTTTCTCATTACTTCACAGTGTTGGCCGCCCCAAACTGAGTTTTCTTCTATTACTTCTACATCAAATAGTTCATCAAATTTCATTTGACCTGCAAAGAGCATTCTTACATCTTCTACAGTCATTCTTGCGTTTAGGTCATTTTCTGTTTCTTTTAGTCTGTAGATTGTAGCCTTTTTAGAATCATCTACTACGATTTTTCCGCCATCACATACGATTTCTAGTCTGTCTGTACCTATGATTTCGTTGGTGTTTGTTACAAATACGCCTGTTCTTCTATCATCATATTCCATTATGAAGTGTACTTGGTCATCTACTACTATGTCTCTTTGGTAACCGTAGTGGACGCTTGCATATACCCTATCTGGTGCACCTGTCATCCATTGGATTAGGTCTAGTTGGTGTGGTGCTTGGTTTACAAGGACTCCACCACCTTCGCCGCCCCAGGTTGCTCTCCATTCAGATTGCTTGTAATAAGCATCTGGTCTCCACCAAGTTGTGATAATCCAGTTGGTTCTTCTGATTGGGCCTAGTTCTCCAGAATCTAGAATTTCTTTTAATTTTCTGTAAAGTGGGTTTGTTCTTTGGTTGAAAAATAAAGCATAAGCCTTATCAGATTTTTTAGCTACTTCGTTTAGCTCTTTTACTTGTTTGGTATAAACACCTGCTGGTTTTTCGTTTAGGACGTTTACTCCATGCTCGAGGCCATAAATTGCCATTTCTGGGTGAAGATAGTGAGGTACGCAGGTTACGATTCCTTCTACAAGTCCTGAATCTATCATTTCTCTATAGTCTTCAAATATTGCTGCTTCTGGGAAAAGTTCCTTAGCTTTTTCAAGTTTTTCTTTGTCTATATCACATACTGCTGTTACTTCTACATTTGGCACCATATCTTTTGAGATGAAGTTACCATACATTGAACCTTCTGTACCAAAACCAATTATTCCGAATTTTAATTTTCTATCTGCCATTTTTTTCTCCTTTTACTCTTTTATTAATGATAAGTAATATATACCAATCGTTTTTAGTTCACGAAAGCGTTTGCCAATATTTTGTAAAGCTAGGGAGGGGATGGCCCTCCCTAAGTTTGTTGATTATCTGATAAAATCCAAAAGTAAGCGTTCCGTTCGGAGGAAATTTCAAGAAATTCAAAAGGAAATAATTCGCCCGTAAATCGCACTGTTTGAGCGTTAGCGAGTTTGCGATTTACAGAATTATGAGTTTTAGAATTTCTAAATTTCCGCAGTCGGATAAGCGTTTTTGGATTTTATCTTTGCTCCGATAGGAATACTCCCGATCTTCTATCTTATCTTTGAACTCTTCCTGATGTGTCACCGCCTACAAGTACTTCTACTTCTTCTCTAGACATGTGGTTGTAGTCGCCTTTGATTGTGTGTTTTAGAGCTGATGCTGCTACACCAAAGTCAAGGGCATCTGCTGGAGATTTGCCATCTAGTAGGCCTGTGATTAGTCCTGCCGCAAAGCTGTCGCCGCCGCCTACTCTGTCTACGATTCTTACATCGTATTGTGGAGCTTTGTGGAAGTCTTTTCCATCATAGATTAGGGCTGACCAGCCATTATCAGATGCTGAGTATGATTCTCTTAAGCTTGATGCGATCATTTCAAAGCCGAATTCTTCTTTCATTTGTTTGAAGATTTCATGATATGCTTCTACATCTAGCTTACCGCTTGTTACATCTAGGCCTTTTGGTGTAAAGCCTAGTGATAATGATGCGTCTTCTTCATTTCCTATACATACGTCTACATATTGCATTAAATCTCTCATTACCTTTTGAGCTTCTTCTGGTGTCCATAGCTTAGCCCTGTAGTTAAGGTCGATTGATACCTTTGCACCTGCAGCTTTAGCAGCCTTCATTGCTTCTTTTGTGATTTCTGCGCCTTCTTTTGAGATTGCTGGTGTGATTCCTGATGTATGGAACCATTTAGCATCTTTAAAGATTTCTTTAAAGTCAAATTCGCTTGCCTTTGCTTCAGCTATTGCAGAGTTGCTTCTGTCATAGATTACCTTTGATGGTCTTGATGAAGCGCCTGTTTCTGAGTAGTAGATACCAACCCTATCTCCGCCTCTTACGATATAGTTTGTGTTTACGCCGTATCTTCTGAGGGAGTTTACTGCTGCTTGTCCGATTTCATGTGTTGGAAGTTTTGTTACAAAGTATGCATCAAAACCATAGTTTGCTAGTGAAACTGCTACGTTTGCTTCTCCACCACCATAGATAGCATCAAAGCTATTTGCTTGTACAAATCTCTCATATCCTGGTGTTGAAAGTCTTAGCATTATCTCGCCAAGTGTTACTACTTTTTTACTCATTATTTTCTTACCTCCGCAATTTTTTCTAAATATTCTCTTGATTTTTGTGCTATTTCTTCTCTGCTGCCTTTTACTAGGTTTGATCCTGCTCCTACTGCTACTACTCCTGCCTCAAACCAATCTTTGATGTTTTCAAGGCTTACACCGCCTGTTGGCATGATTTGGAAATGTGGGTATGGGCCGTGGATTGCTTTTATATATGATGGTCCTGGAAGTGAACCTGGGAATAGTTTGATGATGTCTACTCCGTATTTGTATGCTTCAAGCATTTCTGCTGGTGTTACGCATCCTGGCATGTAAGGGATGTTGTAGATGTTGCACATTTTTGCAACTTCTTTATCAAATGATGGAGATACTATAAATTTAGCTCCGTTCATTATTGCTAGTCTTGCTGTTGTTGGATCTAGAACTGTACCTGCTCCTAGTAGGGTATCAGCTGGAAGTTCCTTTTGGATTCTTTGGAATACTTCTATAGCGTTTGGAATTGTAAAGGTTACTTCTAATGTGTTGATTCCACCATCTAATAGACCTTTACAATACTCGATTGCTTGGTCTGCTGATTCTGCTCTTACTACTGGAACTATTCCTAGTTCTAGGACTCTTGAAATTGTTTGAATTTTACTCATATATGCTCCTTTATTTTTATTTTCTAAAGGCTTTTGTCTTTTTTTCTGGCAAAGGCCCTCGCCTTTTTATAAGTCTATTTTTATAAATTTGATTGCGTTGTTATAGCAAATATCTTGGATTACCTTGCCTAAAAATTCTTCATCGGCTGGATATTCGCCAGCTTCTACTAGGCCACCTACAAAGTCACATAGGATACGTCTGAAGTATTCGTGTCTTGGATATGATAGGAAGGACCTTGAGTCTGTAAGCATGCCTACAAAGTTTGCAAGAACTCCTACTGATGAGAAGACTTTCATTTGCTCGATCATGCCTTCTTTGTGGTCTAAGTGCCACCAAGCTGTACCAAGTTGGACATCTTGCATGCCATTGTCATTGGCCCTATTGAAGGATCCGCCAACTGTTGCTATTGGATAGTTGTCTTTTGGATTTAGTGGGAATACCAAGAGTCTTGGTAGGCCATCATTTTCTTCAAAAGCTGAAAGTAGATTTGCATAATTTTCTGCATAAGCTAGATCGTTTTGTGCATCTCCGCCCACATCTGCTCCAAGTTTGTCAAAGAGGACCTTAGAGTTATTTCTTATAACCCCTACGTGGATTTCCATTGCCCAGTCAAGTTTTTTGTATTCTTTTGCTAAGAAAATAGCCATTTCTGTCTTGTATTTTTCTTCGCATTCAGGGCAAACATTCTTTCCAGAAAGTTTCTTTTCTACTATCTCATTAAGCTCTTCTTCGCTTGCTCTCTTGTAAGGGATAAAGGCAAAAGCTTGGTCTGAAGCCATGCAGCCTAGTTCTTTAAAATATTCCATCCTTTTTACAAGGGCTTTTTTGATGTCTGTGTAGTTTTTAATTTCAATACCTGATACATCAGAAAGTTTCTTAATATAAGCAGCAAAGCCTTCTTTTTCGATATAAAGGGCATTGTCTGGTCTGTAAGCTGGGATTACTTTTGTTTTAAAGCTTTCATCTTCTGCTAAAAGCTTGTGATATTTGAGCTCTTCTGCTGGGTCATTTGTGGTACAAACTGCAGCTACATTGCTCATCTCTATTAGGCCTCTTGGTCTATATTCATCTTTGGCAAGAATTTCATTACACTTATCAAATACTTCTCTTGCATTATCCTTATTTAGTGGATAGTCTATGCCAAAGTAGTTTTTAAGCTCTAGGTGGGTCCAGTGGTAGATTGGATTGCCTATTAGCTTTGGCATAATCTCTGCATATTTTTCGAATTTTGCAAAATCATCTGCATCGCCTGTGATGTATTTTTCATCAATACCATTAGCTCTCATTACTCTCCACTTGTAATGGTCTCCACCAAGCCAAGCGTAAGTTATTGATGGAAGGTTTTTATTTTCGTAAATCTCCTCTGCCTCTAGGTGGCAGTGGAAGTCGAATATTGGCATATCTTTGGCATATTTATGGTAAAGATTTTGGCCAAATTCGTTTTGAATCATAAAATTATCATCTAAAAATTTCTTCATAAGACCTCGCTTTCTTATATTTTTACATTCAAAGTCCTAGGCCAAGGGCCTAGTTACTTTGCTTTATCTATCTTTTTTATCGAGTGCTTCCCATAGACCGTTTAGGTAAGCAACACCAAGGGCTCTGTCATATAAGCCATAGCCTGCTCTACCCTCTTCACCCCAGATCATTCTGCCGTGGTCTGGTCTTAGGTAGCCGTCAAAGCCATTGTCATGAAGGGCTTTCATTATTTCATACATATCTAGAGAACCGCATTTAGAAAGGTGAGCTGATTCGTAGAATTGTTTTTCGCCAGTAAACTTGATGTTTCTAGCGTGTATTGCTCCAACTTTTCCTCTCTTGGTAAAGTCAGCAATTATTTCAGCAACATTATTTTCTACTCTAGATCCTAGGGAACCTGTACAGATACAAAGTGTATTTGATGGGCTGTCTACTAGGTTTACGATTTTTTCTAAGTCTTCTGGAGTAGATGTGATTCTTGGAATATCAAAGATTGGCCAAGCTGGATCATCTGGGTGAACAGCCATCTTGATGCCTACTTCTTCACATGTTGGGATAATTCCTTCAAGGAAGTATTTGTAGTTTTCTCTTAATTTATCTTCATCGATATCCTTATATTTATCTAAAACTTCTTCTAATTGGGCAAGTCTTTCTGGTTCCCAACCTGGAAGCTCGAAGTTTCCTGCTCCATCAAGAATTTCATTTACCATATCACGTGGGCTTAGGCCTTCTACCTTAGCTTGGTCAAAAGCAAGGGTATTTGATCCATCAGGAAGAACCTTGTAAAGTTCTGTCTTAACCCAGTCAAACACTGGCATGAAGTTGTAAATTACTGTCTTAACTCCACAAGCAGCGACATTTCTTAGGGACTGTTTGTAATTTTCGATATACTTATCACGACTTGGAAGACCCATCTTGATATCTTCGTGAACGTTGATAGACTCGATAATCTCACATTCAAGCCCTACTGCATGGCATTTGTCAACATATTCCTGGAAGACATCCTTCTCCCAAACCTCTCCTGCTTCCCATTCATTCATCATCACCATAACCCCAGTAACTCCTGGAATTTGAGCGATATACTCTAATGATATAGGATCATCGTTACCATAGTGTCTAAATGTCATTTTCATAGGTGTTCTCCTCCTTTAACCTAAGCACAATTTATAATAAAAGTCCTTCGACTTCATATAACAAAATTAAATAGTCGTCTCTTTTTCAACAAGTTTAGCCTTTAAAACAATATTAGTGTTGGCTGAATCATCATTTTCTAAAAGCTTCATCAAATTATCTACTGCAATATTAACCTGGTCGCTAATCCTTTGATCAACAGAAGTAATAGCTTGGTTAGTGTAATTAGTCGCCTGGATATTATCAAAACCGATAAGGGCCAAATCTTCAGGAACCTTAAAGCCTTCCTTAGCCAGATACTTATAAGCCACAACCGCCAGGCTATCAAGTTCAAATTGGATAGCATCAAAAGTAGGGTTTTCCTTAAGGAAAGTAATTAGCTTATCAAAATCCTTATCAAAGTCTCTAATCTTAAACTCATTAAAATCAATAGATCCATAATATTTATCAAGGGCTTCCATAAAACCAGCCTTCTTAGCTAGATAAGACCTAAAAGTAAAGCCGGTATCAAGGGATACATAAAGAATCTTCTTGCAAGATGACCTATGTAAAAGCCCCACAGTCTTATCCATAGCATCAGCTTCGTCAATATAGACATTAACAATAGAATCAACCCTATCCCTGCTAACAACATTCAATAAAGCTGTCGGAATATCGTTGGATAATTCAGAAAGTTCCTTATAAAACTTATCTTCTTCGTAGGTAGAACCGACACCGATAATAGCCTCAACCTGATTTTCAATCAAAACATCAAGGTAGGCAAGCTTTCTACTAAGCTCATCAGTCGTCACACACAAAATCGTAGTGTAACCCTTATCAGTCAAAATCTTTTCAAGCTCATAGGCTGATTGAGATTCAAAATAGCCCCTAATATCAGGAACCATAATCCCAATCAGCTGGGTAGATTTCTTGGCAAGGGACCTTGCAACCCTATTAGGTTTGTAGCCAGATTCCTTGATAATCTCCTCGATAATCCTCCTAGCCTTGTCGCTCACATTCTTTGAATTATTAATAACCCTAGAAACCGTAGCAGTAGAGTAACCTGATTTTTTCGCAATATCGTAAATATCCATTCTTCCCTCTTTCAAAAATCCTTACATCTTGAAAATAAAATGTAACCGCTTACAGGTCTCCTCAATTAAAAGTATATACGATGAAAACGCTCTTGTCAATAGATATTTAAAAAAATCTTTAAAAATTTAAAAAATAAGCCAAGCTTACAATCGTATTCATTATCTTTATACCCAAAAATCAAAATTTTTAGAGATTTTTACGAATTTTTTCTTATTTGACAATAAGTTTTTGAAAAATAAAAGACATCCAATTTAATTATGGATGCCTTATTTTATCAAGCTTATTTTTTTGAAAATAACCTTCATTGTATATTTACTTTTCAATTTTTACCTGTAAGCTTCATACCAAAATTCAGCTAGGCCTCTTCTTACTACATAGCCTTCTCTAATTTCTTGGTTTTCGTAGGATCCTTCTATTTTCCCAGTTAAAAGGTCTTCGCATAGGGATAGGTAGTCCTTTATTATGCTCTTATCTTTGAAAGGTCCATCATGACCCATGCAAATTTTATCAATATCATCGTAATAATTCATTAAATTTGTTAAAGAATCTTTCATCAATGCAATTTCTTGCCTGGTTGATCCTTTTTTTCTTGATGGACAAGGTATGATTATGCCTTCATTTAGAGCATCGCCTGCATATAGGTACCTAGTCTTGCTGCTTAGGTAGGCTACAGACCCATGGGTGTGGCCAGGTACTTCTATAGTTTTTAGGATAGTTGTTCCTAAATCAAATTCATCACCTTCTTTGACATTTTTATAAGGAAAAGATTTTGGCATATTTTCGTTTACATAGGATTTTAGCTCATTTATATCTCCCTGGGGAAATCTGACTGGTCCCCTGGTTTCAATAAACCACTTTACAAGATCGGGTTTGCCAAAATGTTCTTTTAAAAGCTCATCGTCTTTTTCATTCATATAAACTTCATCAAAATAATAGGCATTGCCGGCATGGTCTAAGTGGCCATGGGTTAATAAAACAAAAACTTCCTTATCTGTTATATCTCTTATCTCAGGCATAGGATTTCCTATACCTGAGCCTGTATCTATCAGAACTGCCTTGTCTTCGCCAACTATCAGATAGTAGTTATCTAAATTATAGTCTCTGATACAATATTCATTATCAAATAATTTTATTACTTCTTTTTTAAGTTGTTCCAATTTATACCTCTTTTAACTCTACTTCTAATTCTTCTTCTTTTTCTTTTGCCTTATGACCTACTTCTGCACTTATCTTTTCCATATCCTTATCGCTTAAATTATATACGAATATGAATACTAAAAATATAAGCAGACAACCGATAGATGGTAGGATTGCGGCTAGGTTTTTGATATTATCTGCTACCCCCGGTCCCTGTGCAGCTTGTAATAATGGCTCAAAGCCTACTGCTGATAAAAGGATTGTAATAAATGTTGTAGATAGACTTGCTATCAAAAACACAACAAAGGTTACTACAGAATATACCATACCGTCATTTCTTTCACCTGTTAGCCAAACGTGGTAGTCGACCCCATCTGCTATTAGAGACCATATTAATAGTGAAAAGAATCCTGTAAAGAATGAGGCAACACCTTGAATTATAACCCAAGCCATTGGACTTACTTCTAAAAAGGCAAGGGATCCATATATTAATGCTGCAATTAAGACTGGCCATGTAATCATATTTTTCTTACCAAATTTATTTAGTAGTGGTTTTAAAAGTGGCATGCACAAAATCATTGGTATCATTTGTGCAATTCCAGCATAGGCTAAAGTTTTGGTTTCTCCAAAATGTATTTGAAAGACATATTGATTGGTTATACCTGTTGTTTGTATGAAGAATTTTACAATGATATATGCTAAAATTATTGATATCATCGGTCTATTCTTTAAGAAAGCTAAGAATAAATTCTTATAATTTACATCTTGTTTTTCTTCTTGTGAGGTTGTTACAACTATTCTTTCTCTTGCCCACCTTGTTGTAAAGATTAAGCAAATTATTGAGAATATTCCACCTACTACAGATAGGATTAAAAATCCTTTTGATGTAGCTTCGTTTAAATTGTTGAAAATTAATAATGGTGCTATTGTTTGGACAAGAACGTTTGCACCTAGTGAACCAATTGATCTAAAGTTAGATAATTCTGCCCTGTGGCTTTGATTTTGTGAAATTGCATTAAGCATTGTCCCATAAGGAATGTTCCAAAATGATGATATTACACCCCAAAGGAAGTAAATTATTAGACACCACGCTACCTTTAGTCCATAAGCAAATCCTGATACATCTATAAATAGCATAACAGTCATTATTGCCATTGGTATGGATACTTTTCTAATTATATTATTGTATTTACCATACTTATTTCCCGCAGCCTTATCTGTAAATCTTCCTATAAAAGGATCATTTAAAGAATCTAGCGCCTTACAAATTGCCACTATTATTGCAAAGTGACCAGCAGTTATCCCTATGACTGATGTCATAAATAATAACAAATATGTATTAACTATAACTTGTAAGGTATTTCCTCCCAAATCTCCAAACATATAGCCTAGCTTATCTTTTATAGAAAAGCTTGGAGCAGATTCGACGTATTCGATATACTGCTTATCTCTTAATAATTTTTCCTGCATAATAACTCCTTTTTGTATTTTACGTAAACGTTTACGTTAATTAATTTATACCATAAATAAAAAAATAAGTCAAATCTTTTTATAGATTTGACTTAAAAATTATTTTTGATTTAATTTCTTTTTTGTAAATATGGCCTACCTCTAGCTTAGGGTGAAGATTTCTAATTAGGATATTAACTAATATTTTTACGGCCTCACGCCCTTCTTCTAGGGGATTATTGTCTATTATGCACTTGCATATATCTTTCCTAAGATAAGATTCAGATTTTTTATTTCGTCCAGCTATTATAAAAAACACATCATCCTTTAATTTATAATTTTCTATCTTATCCGCCAGATAATTGCTCGCCCTAGCCGTTGTTGCAAAAGCTATATCGATTTTTTGCTCTGCCAATAATTCTTTTATTTTTTCATCTAGGTCTCCTTCAAATTGATCAAAGGAATATATATTTGACTCAGCGTGATTTTTGGCCAAATAAGCTCTAAAACCAAAGCTTGTTAGGTCCTCACCAAAAAATTTTTCCTTTTGATTTTCAATTAATAATACATTTTTAAAGTCTTTTTTGAAATAGCCAAACATCTCTCCAGCCAGTCTACCTATTACTTCTGCCTGGTCAGTTACAAGGAAATTAGCCATTAAATCATGTTTTTTCTTGTGGATAGCAATTACAGGTACATCATTATCATAGAGATCATTTATATAATCAGTAAGCTCGAAGTTATCTCCTATTAGATAAACTAGGATGGCATCTATTTTTACCCCTTGATTTTCAAGGGCAGCCAACTTATCCAAGTATTTCCTATCAACTTCATCAAAAGATTGACCCTCATAATATAGTTCGTGAAATTTAATATTAAAATTTTCTACTTCCCTTTTGCCTGACTTATAGCCCCTCCAAAGTAAGTCAGTGTAATAGCTCGCATTTTCATCCTTTATTGGAAAAATTACCACTACATTCATTTCTTTTCGCATTGTTTTAGCTATGACATTGGGGGTATAACCCATTTCTTTCGCCATTTCTATGACCTTGTTACGGGTCTTTTCTCCAACCCCTTCCTTGTTATTTAAAGCTCTTGAAACTGTCGCGGTACTTACTCCCAATTTATTGGCAAGGTCTACAATGTTTATTTTACTCATACTTATCTCCTTAAATGACCAAGGTCAAGAGCAAATAGGCTGCCCCGCCTGCGACCATGACCTTTATAGGATCCAGGTCTTTTTTTAGCATTATTATTAGTGAACCTATAAATATTCCTAACATTTTTATATCAAAACTTGCCAAATCTGGGACTGTTTCACCAAAGAGGGCTGTTTTTCCTATGTCTATGCCTGCTATTAGGATCATCACGACTATGGCTGGCCTTAGGTATTTTAGGATATTTTCTATTAGGGCTAGATCCTTGTATTTTTTGTAAAAATATGAGAGAATCCCTACAATTATTGCCGATGGTAGGATGCAGCCGGCTGTGGCTACCATGGCTCCAGCAAGTCCTGCAACCCTTGTCCCTACAAAGGTTGCGGAATTTATGGCAATAGGTCCTGGTGTCATTTGGCTGATGGTGATTAGGTCGTTAAACTCACTTGCCCCTAGCCAGGCATTTTCTACCACTACCTCTTGTTGGATAAGAGGAAGGGCTGCATAGCCTCCCCCAAAGGAGAATAGGCCGATTTTTATAAAGCTTATAAATAATTTAAGAAGCATGCTTTCTCCTTTCAATAATCGAACTTATTGTGCCAAGGACTATCAGGCTTAAGATGATATAGACAATATTGACCTTAAAAATAAAGGCTGCTATAAAGGCTGCCACCATTATGATTGGGGCAATTTTTGACCCTTCCTTTAGGATATCCTTACTCATGTCGTAAGATACCTTAAAAATCAGGGCGGCAATGGCTGCCTGCATGCCCTTTAGAAAGGTTGCTATATAAATATTTGAGATGAAGGCCTGATAAAACATTGAAATTACCGATATGATTATAAGGGGTGGTAGGCTTGTGCCAAGGATTGCAACGACCATACCAGGGATCCCTCCTATTTCATAGCCTACAACCACAGATGCATTGATTGCGACAGCTCCTGGTGCCGATTGGGCTATGGCTGTCATATCGAGCATTTGCTCTTCATCTATCCATTTTAATTTATCTACAAAACTATCTTTCATAAGGGTTATGATTACATAACCACCTCCAAAGGTGAAGGCTGAAAGATAGAAGGTTGACTTAAAGATTTGCCATAATTTATTTTTCATATCTACCTCTTTCTCCTTACACTTTACTATTTATTTTCTATCTTTCTTGGGTATAAATAAGGCGGAGGGATTATGAAGGTAATTTTAGCAGTTGATAAAAATTGGGCCATAGGCAAGGATAATAAGATGCTTTACGATATAAAGACAGACCTTGCCCACTTTAAAAATACGACCATGGGATCGGTTTTGATTATGGGAAGGAAGACCTTCGATTCAATGGGCAGGGCCCTACCAGGTAGGGAAAATTTGATTTTATCTAGAGATAAAAATCTAAAAAGAGAGGGAGCTAGGGTCTTTAATGATTTAGAAAGCCTTCTTTCCTATGTAAAAAATCTTGATAAGGAAGTTTTCCTGATTGGAGGGGCTGAGCTTGTAGACCTGCTTATAGATTATTGCGATGGAGCCATCATTACAAAGATTGATGCCACAAGACCTGCAGAAATTTTCCTTCACAATTTCGATACCGATCCTAATTTTAGGATAAAAAGTGAGTCTGAGCCTATGATTGAAAATGGACTTAGCTTTAAATATGTAGAGTATGAAAGGATAAAAAATGAAAGATAAGATACTTTTTGTAAGCGACCTCTGCCCAGATTGTGCAAATATCCTAGCAGAAGCCAAGGAAAACCCAGAAAAATACGCAGAATACGACATGGTAAATATAACCTCATCCATGCCAAGCCTTAAGCTATTTCTAAAATATAGGGACACCCTAGATGGCTATGCTGATGTAAGGGCAGCCCACAGGGCAGGAGTGCCTTCTGTAGTTATTGGAGAAAATGAAGTAGAATTTTTATAAAGAGAAAAGACCAGCTAAAAAAATAGCTGGCCTTTTTGATAGGCTTCATCAGGTTTTCCTATCATAAGAATGAATCTTTAAAATTCTTAATAATATTATATCATAAATTTATAATAATTAAATCAAACTAATTATCCCCATAGGCCTTGGCCTTATCTATTTCATTCTTATAATCTTCCAAGACCTCATATTCCTTTTCTAAAATCAAATTATAAAAATCATCTAGGCCCTTATTTGTTGCATACTTATCCAGTGATTCATAATATCTTGGACTATCTGTATAATTAATTATTATTCCCTTGTATCCATTAATCTCTAGGATGAAGTTTAATAAAATCCTCGCGCACCTTCCATTACCATCTGGGAAAGGGTGGATTCTTACAAATTCTGCGTGGAGAAAGGCTGCCTGCTCTATTGGATTTTCTTTGGATTTTTTTTTCATTAAAATCACCAATTAGCCACTTCATATTATCCCTTACTTCCACCCAATCTGGTGGCCTGAATGAAGCTCCTGTTATTCTTACGTTGTGATTTCTAGTAAGACTGCCTTGGATGATGTTTTCTGTTACTATTTGATAGATGTCTTTAATTAAGTCTTCTGTTAGGCTGGCTCCTTTTTTAATTTCTCCTTCAATATATTTGTTGGCTTTTTGGTTATTTATAACTTCATAGATTTCCCTTAAGTCTTTGCCCCCTACTGAAATATTATCTACCAGGAGAGTCTTTACTTCGCTTATACTTAAAGTGTTGCCTTCTATTTTTGTTGATTCATGGGTGAATTTTATCTCAAAATCATCTACTATTGACTGATAAGTTAGCCTAGGCAAGGAATTGATGTTGGAATTTACATATTCTTTTAATTGTTCTAGGTCTTTATATGTGATTTTCATGATTTTCCCTTTTCTTCTTTGCTTTTATTATATCACTTCGGTAAAAACTTTCCTCATCCATGGATTGTCTTTTTTTATTCTTTACATATCCGACCTTTTTAGTAGCTGATTTTTAAAAGAATCCTATTTATTTTCCCCCTTTAGTGGCTATCTCTAATATTTTTAAATATTATTTTCAGGTGAATTAATTTATTTTTCAAATAGTTCTTATTGTTGGCAATATTATTCTACTAGCAAATTTCGGTAAATTCAGACACATAATGGTAGAATAATCTTATAACAATATTAAATCAAATCTAATATACTTCAAGAAAAGGATGAACGATGAATAACCTAGATAAGTATTACAAGCTGGCTTTTGAATACAAAAATAAAAAGTTGTGGAAGAAAATGGATGAAAACCATGTTTTTGCTATAAAACTAGACGATGGTAAAATCGGACTTATTAGCATAATGGGTTCCAACGGACAATACAACGCTATAAGTCTATATACCGGTTCTGAGAGTATCCTGTATTTTAGAGATATTTTTGAAATTGAAGGACATGTATCTGACTACGACAAATTTCTTTCATCTCTAGATCATTATAATTATCAGTTAGTGCTTGGAAATAAAGATGATATTACAAGTAATGAAGCTAATGATATTAGGGATTATAAAAAGAGAAATTCTATAAATATAAGAGGTGCCTTGTCTATGCCTCACTTTAGAAAAACCACTCCTTTTTCTCCTTTAAGTGAGTTTAACAAGGATAGTGACTACCATTATATAGAGCAAGCCCTGAAAGCTTGCATGGCTTTAGCTGAACTTTTAGAAGAAAATAGCCTTGACGATTTAGGTATAAAAATTATGCCTGAGGCAGATAAACTCATATTATTTGAAAAAATTAATGGCAAATACCTTATAAACGGCGAAGTTGACCTTGATTGGAAAAATGATGACCCCTATATTAGGGCATCTGTGGTCCGTATGGATATAGCCAAAAAATTAAAAAGGATAAAAAATAAAACTGATATTGAATGTAAACTCACCGTTGTAACAGCTCCAGTTAATGAAGAAAACTCAAATACCTACTATCCTCAATTTATCTTAGCCTTAGAAAATAATAGTGGAACTATTATTCCCATTAGGCCTGTTAAAAATTACAGAGAGGATCCAAACACTCTAGTTAATGACTTCTTTGAAAGCATAGTAAATGTAGGACTAAAACCAGTAAAGATAAGAGCCAACGATAAAAGAACCTATTATCTCTTAGAAAAAATATGTAAAAGTTTAAAAATTGACCTTATTCTTGATGAAAATTTAGAACAATTGGATTTGCTAAGAGAAGAATTTGATAGTAAGATGAGCGCCGGCCCTGGTGGCGGTACTTCTTCTGAAGAGATTATGATGGAGATTTTAGGCTACTTGAAAGCTCTAGAAGATATAAAAGAGAAGAGAAATGAAATCCCAGATGAAGTTATATATTCTATTGCCCAAAGTTTATTAATAGGAGATTTTGAATAGGATTTTAAGAATTTTGTTTTTTCTAAACTAGACTACCTAAGCGATTATAAACTTTTTAACTAAAGGTGATGTTGCAGAATAGGTAAATCTATTCTGCTCATCACTTTTTTCTCGGATATTTGTATTAAGTAATTTAATTATATAGAGATTTTTAAGGTGAGAATAAATTTTTCCACATTTTCCTTAAAAATAGGCTCACTTAATAAAGCTTATGAAATTAATATTTTTTTCTTAAGCAGCTTTGTATTTTATGATTTCTAAGTTCTTATTTTCTATTTTGGTTGCCAGTTTATTTAAGTTTAGTGCTATTGATA